>NZ_FMDK01001154.1 GCF_900091995.1 Streptomyces sp. MnatMP-M17 | reverse complement strand
TCGCCACGGCGGTCGCCGTCGACCCGGCCGCCGACGACTCCGTACCCGTACACGGCGGCGTGCTCCGCCGCGAGTGCGGCCTGCGCGGCGGCCAGCGCACCGGTGCTCACGAGCGGGATCCTTCCGTCAGCAGATAGGCGTGCGCGGCGCCCGCCGCCGCGAGGGAGGCCAGCAGTCTGGCCAGCTCCGGAGGCGCGTCCATGAGCGTGGCGGTGTGCGCGTCGGCGGTTCGGCGCTCGGCCGTGGCCAGCGCCTTGAGGGCCTGCGCCGGGTCGTCGGCGACGGCCGGAAGGACCGGCGGCCTCGGTCCGGGCGAGGCGTCCGGAGACTCGGAGCCGGACTCGGACTCGGGCGAGGAAGGAGTGGCGGAGGGTGGCGGGCTCGTGGGCCTGCGTGCTGTCGGCGCCAGCGCGTCCACCTGCCGCGCGACCGCCGTCCGCAGCGGTGTCAGCAGTTCGCCCTCGTCCGGGTGGAGCGCCAGCACCGCGTCGTACTGTCCGAGCAGTGCGCGGCTGGTGGCGGCGGACCGCTGCCGCAGCGTGCTTTCGGCCCGCGCGCCCGTCCCGCTCCCGGACTTCCGTCCGCCGGCGGAATCGGAGGTGCAGCCGGTCAGCAGCCCCGCCGCCGTGGCTCCCGTGGCGCCCGCGGCCATGAGCAGGCGCCTCCGTGTCGTCCCCGTGCGCCCCACGCGTCTCTCTCCCCTGCCTTCGGGCTTCGCGATGATCACCGCAGGCGAGCGTACCCGCGGGTCATCCACGGGTGGACGGCAACACCCCTTCGGACCGGATACCCTTTGATCTGACACACGACGATCCCACAACAGCACACGCGGCCGAGGAGTCACCCGGATGAGCACCACCCAGAGCGAAAGGCTGCGCGGACTGCTGGAACCGCTCGTCGGCGCGAAGGACCTGGATCTGGAGGAGATCGAGGTGTCCCGGGCAGGCAGGCGTCGTGTGCTGAGAGTCGTGGTCGATTCGGACGAGGGCGTGGACCTCGACGAGTGTGCCGAGCTGAGCCGCTCCATCTCCGAGAAGCTCGACGAGACCGACGTGATGGGCGAGGACGAGTACCAGCTCGAAGTCACCTCGCCCGGCGCCGAGCGCCCTTTGACCGAGCACCGTCACTATCTGCGCGCCGTCGGCCGGCTGGCCAGATTCCAGCTCCATGAGGACGGCGAGCTGGTGGCCCGCATCCTCACCGTGGACGACGAGGGCCTCGGCCTCGAAGTGCCGGGCGTGAAGGGGCGCAAGCCCACCGCCCGCCGCGTCGAGTTCACGCGGATCGCCAAGGCGCGCGTGGAGATCGAGTTCAGCCGCAAGGACAAGAAGGAAGAGGAGGCGTAGCCGTGGACATCGATGTGAAGCTCCTGAAGGGCTTGGCACAAGAGAAGGAGATCCCCTTCGATCTGCTGGTCGAGGCGATCGAATCCGCCCTCCTCATCGCCTACCACCGCACGGAGGGCAGCCGCCGGCACGCGCGGGCCGTGCTGAGCCGGGACAACGGCCATGTCACGGTCTGGGCCAAGGAGGATCCCGCGGAGCTGGAGGAGGGCCAGGAGCCCAAGGAGTTCGACGACACTCCGTCGGACTTCGGCCGGATCGCCGCGACCACCGCGCGCCAGGTCATCCAGCAGCGGCTGCGGGACGCCGAGAACGATGTCACCTTCGGCGAGTACGCGCGCCGGGAGGGCGATGTCGTCGCCGGTCTGGTCCAGCAGGGCAAGGACCCCAAGAACGTCCTCGTCAAGCTGGACGACAAGCTGGAGGCCATCCTTCCGGTGCAGGAGCAGGTGCCGGGCGAGGAGTACACGCACGGTCTGCGGCTGCGTACGTATGTGGTGCGGGTGGCCAAGGGCGTGCGCGGCCCTTCGGTGACGCTCTCCCGTACCCACCCCAATCTGGTGAAGAAGCTCTTCGCGCTGGAGGTCCCGGAGATCGCGGACGGCTCGGTCGAGATCGCCGCGATCGCCCGCGAGGCCGGCCACCGTACGAAGATCGCCGTACGGTCGACCCGCTCCGGCCTCAACGCCAAGGGCGCCTGCATCGGACCGATGGGCGGCCGGGTCCGCAATGTCATGGCCGAGCTGCTCGGTGAGAAGATCGACATCGTCGACTGGTCGGACGATCCGGCCGAGATGGTGGCCAACGCGCTGTCGCCGGCCCGGGTCAGCAAGGTCGAGGTGGTCGATCTCGCCGCGCGCTCGGCGCGGGTGACCGTGCCGGACTACCAGCTCTCACTGGCGATCGGCAAGGAAGGGCAGAACGCCCGGCTCGCCGCGCGGCTCACCGGCTGGCGGATCGACATCCGTCCGGACACGGAGCAGACGGACGACGACGACCGTGACCGCGGAGGCGACCGCGACAGGGACCGGGGTGGTGACCGCGCGCGCGAGCGGGGCTGACCGTCGGCCGGCCGGTCGGCGGGAATGATCTCGGGAAGGTCCCGTCGCCCTGCGACGGTCACGCGCCGGCCGGCCGACGCCTGTCGGTATGAGCCGACACGATCTTCCGAGCTGTCACGCGTTCGAGTCTTGCCCCAAAGGGGTGAGGTCGGCGCGGGGAGGTAGACTTGAGGATGTCTGGCCGGACGAGCGCCCGAGCCTGCCCTGAGCGAACGTGCGTGGGCTGCCGGGAACGAGCGGCCAAGGACGATCTGCTGCGCATCGTGGTGGTCGGGACACAGTGTGTCCCCGATCGACGCGGTACGCTGCCCGGCCGGGGTGCGTATACGCACCCCTCCTTGAACTGTCTCGATCTGGCGGTCCGCCGCCGGGCGTTCCCCAGGGCCTTCCGGGTCCAGGGCCCGCTCGACAGCGCGGAGCTGCGCCGGGCCGTCGAGACGGTCGCGGTGCAGGCGTCACTGTAAGAAGAAGTACGGCACGGAACCCCGTGCGGTTCAGGTACCTCGCGAGTTGGAAGTAGGTCGAGATTGCGATGAGCACTCGATGAGTACGCGATGAGTACGCCCATGAAGTAGCGACGGTCCGGCGGTAACCCGGACCTAAAAGGAGCGAAGTGGCTAAGGTCCGGGTATACGAACTCGCCAAGGAGTTCGGCGTCGAGAGCAAGGTCGTCATGGCCAAGCTCCAAGAACTCGGTGAATTCGTCCGTTCGGCGTCGTCGACGATCGAGGCGCCGGTTGTACGTAAGTTGACTGACGCTTTGCAGGGGCCCGGCGGCAACGCCGGCAAGACCACTGCCAAGCCCGGGGCGCCGCGCAAGGCGACCCCCGCGAGGCCGGCAGCTCCCGCTGCCCCG
>NZ_FMDK01001155.1 GCF_900091995.1 Streptomyces sp. MnatMP-M17 | reverse complement strand
GGCCGTCCACCACCCGAGCCACCGGACCCGCCAGACCCACCCGACCGGTCGCGCTCCGGCTTCGCGCCCACCTCGTCGTCCAGCCGCAGCGTCAGGGAGATCCGCTTACGCGGAACGTCGACCTCCATGACCTTCACCTTGACCACATCGCCCGGCTTCACGACCTCCCGGGGATCCTTCACAAAGTTCCTCGACATGGCGGAGACATGGACCAGCCCGTCCTGATGCACGCCGATGTCCACGAACGCGCCGAACGCCGCGACATTCGTCACGACTCCCTCCAGCACCATCCCCGACGCAAGATCCCCGATCTTCTCCACGCCGTCCTTGAACGTCGCGGTCTTGAAGGCCGGACGCGGGTCCCGGCCCGGCTTCTCCAGCTCGCGCAGGATGTCCGTCACGGTCGGCAGCCCGAAGGACTCGTTCACGAAGTCGGCCGGCTTCAGCGAGCGCAGCACCGACGCGTTCCCGATGAGGGACGCGACCTCGCTGCCGGTCGTCTTCACCATGGACCGCACCACCGGATACGCCTCCGGGTGGACGCTCGACGCGTCCAGCGGGTCGTCACCGTCACGGATACGGAGGAAGCCCGCGCACTGTTCGTACGCCTTCGGGCCGAGCCGCGGCACATCCTTGAGCGCCCGCCGCGACCGGAACGGCCCATGGGCGTCGCGATGGGCGACGATGTTCTCGGCGAGTCCCGTCCCGATGCCCGACACCCGCGAGAGCAGCGGCGTCGACGCGGTGTTCACATCGACACCCACGCCGTTCACACAGTCCTCGACGACCGCGTCCAGCGAGCGGGAGAGCTTCACCTCGGACAGATCGTGCTGATACTGGCCGACGCCGATCGACTTGGGATCGATCTTCACCAGCTCCGCGAGCGGATCCTGGAGCCGGCGCGCGATCGACACGGCGCCGCGGATCGACACATCGAGACCGGGCAGCTCCTGCGAGGCGAACGCCGAGGCCGAGTACACCGAGGCGCCCGCCTCGGACACCATGACCTTGGTGAGCTTCAGCTCCGGATGCTTCGCGCACAGCTCACCGGCGAGCTTGTCGGTCTCCCGGGACGCCGTGCCATTGCCGATGGCGATCAGATCGACCGAGTGCGCCTTGGCCAGCCGCGCCAGTGTCGCGAGCGACTCCTCCCACCGGTTGGCGGGCACATGCGGATAGATCGTGTCGGTGGCGACGACCTTGCCCGTCGCGTCGACCACGGCCACCTTCACGCCCGTACGGAACCCGGGATCGAGCCCGAGCGTCGTGCGGGTGCCGGCCGGCGCTGCCAGCAGCAGATCGCGCAGATTCGCGGCGAACACCCGCACCGCCTCGTCCTCGGCGGCCGTCCGCAGTCGCAGCCGCAGATCCATTCCGAGATGCACCAGAATCCGGGTGCGCCACGCCCACCGCACCGTGTCCGCCAGCCATTTGTCACCGGGCCTGCCGCGGTCCGCGACCTCGAAGCGCCGCGCGATCATGTTCTCGTACATCGTCGGGCCCGGCTGCTCCGAGGACTCGGACGGATCCTCCGGCTCCAGCACCAGATCGAGGACATCCTCCTTCTCGCCGCGGAACATGGCCAGCACCCGGTGCGAGGGCAGCTCCGGGAACGGCTCGGCGAAGTCGAAGTAGTCGGCGAACTTGGCGCCAGGTCCCTCCTTGCTGTCGTCCTTGCCCTCCCGGACCTTCGAGACCAGCCGGCCCCGTGTCCACATCCGCTCCCGCAGCTCGCCGATGAGATCGGCGTCCTCGGAGAACCGCTCGGTGAGGATGGAGCGCGCGCCCTCCAGCGCGGCGGCGGGATCTGCCACACCCTTGTCCGCGTCCACGAACGCCGCGGCGGCGGCCAGCGGCTCCACCGACGGATCCTTCAACAGGCCCTCGGCGAGTGGTTCGAGGCCCGCCTCGCGGGCGATCTGCGCCTTCGTACGCCGCTTCGGCTTGAACGGCAGATAGATGTCCTCAAGGCGCGCCTTGGTGTCGGCGGCCCTGATCTGCGCCTCCAGCGCCTCGTCCAGCTTGCCCTGCTCGCGTACGGAGTCCAGGATCGCGCTCCGCCGCTCCTCCAGCTCCCGCAGATAGCGCAGCCGCTCCTCAAGGGTGCGCAGCTGCGCGTCGTCGAGCATCTCGGTCGCTTCCTTGCGGTAGCGCGCGATGAACGGCACGGTCGATCCGCCGTCGAGCAGCTCGACGGCCGCCTTCACCTGCCGCTCCCGTACGCCGAGTTCCCCGGCGATCCTGCCTTCGATGGACGTCGTCACGATCACGCTCCGCTGCTCTGTGGTCCGGCGACTGCATTGTGGCAGGTGGCAGTGACATCGGCGGG
>NZ_FMDK01001156.1 GCF_900091995.1 Streptomyces sp. MnatMP-M17 | reverse complement strand
CGCGACCGCCGCCCGCGGGGGCGCGGGTGGCGGTCACGGCGGGCGGGGCTCCGGGTCAGCGGACGCCGAGCAGGTGGTCCATCGCCAGCTGGTCGAGCTGCTCGAAGGCCATGCCGCGCGACGCCGCCGCCTCCGCGTCGAAGTCCTCGTACGCGCTGCGGTCCGCCAGCAGCGCGGCCACTCCGTCCGCGGCCGTGGGCAGCGCCAGCTCGTCCAGCCGCGAGGCGCGCAGCGCCTCCTGGACCACCGGGTCGGCCCGGAACGCGGCGGCGCGCTCCTTGAGGATCAGATAGTTGCGCATACAGCCCGCCGCCGACGCCCACACGCCGTTGAAGTCCTCGGTCCGCGGCGGCTTGAAGTCGAAGTGCCGCGAGCCGTCCCAGCCCGCGGTCTCCAGCAGATCGACCAGCCAGAAGGCCGCCCGCAGATCGCCCGCGCCGAAGCGCAGGTCCTGGTCGTACTTGATGCCGTTCTGACCGTTGAGGTCGATGTGGAAGAGCTTGCCCGACCACAGCGCCTGGGCGATGGAGTGCGGGAAGTTCAGCCCGGCCATCTGCTCATGGCCGACCTCCGGGTTCACGCCGTACAGCTCGGGCCGCTCCAGACGCTCGATGAACGCCAGGGCGTGGCCGACCGTGGGCAGCAGGATGTCGCCGCGCGGCTCGTTCGGCTTGGGCTCGATGGCGAACCGGAGGTCGTATCCCTGCTCGGTGACATACGCGCCGAACAGGTCAAAGGCCTCCTTCATCCGCTCCAGCGCGAGCCGTACGTCCTTCGCCGCGCCTGACTCCGCGCCTTCCCGGCCGCCCCAGGCCACAAAGGTCTTCGCGCCAAGCTCGGCCGCGAGATCGATGTTCCGGAGCGTCTTGCGCAGCGCGAAACGGCGCACGTCCCGGTCGTTCGCGGTGAACGCGCCGTCCTTGAAGACCGGGTGCGTGAAGAGATTGGTGGTGACCATCGGCACCACCAGACCGGTCGCGTCCAGCGCCTGCCGGAACCGCTTGATGTGCGCCTCGCGCTCCGCGTCGGACGAACCGAAGGGGATGAGGTCGTCGTCGTGGAAGGTCACGCCGTACGCGCCCAGCTCGGCCAGGCGCTGTACGGATTCGACGGGATCCAGGGCCCTGCGGGTCGCGTCCCCGAACGGGTCCCTGCCCTGCCAGCCCACGGTCCAGAGACCGAAGCTGAACTTGTCCGCCGGGGTGGGAGTGAAGCGTTCCGTCATTCTCTGGCCGCCTTCGATACCTCAGGTCCGGCACGTGCCGACCTTTTTGTTTCCTGACATGACTAATAATGCACGTCGGCGCGGATGCGCAAAACCCCCGGGGCCCGCTCATCGCCGTACACCCGGCGCACCCCGGGCACACCCGGCGGACATGGTCGCGCACCTTCGGCCACCGGCGAGGATCCGCCACCCCCGTTCCGGTGAGCCGCGTCATCGCGTAATTTGTTTCTCCCACGTCAAAAAGTGCTCCAGCCAGCGAACTCCACGAACTCCAGCAAGGGAAGAGGTACGTCCATGTCGCAGAGCCCGGTGGTCGGCCCGGTCGTCGTCGGCGTGGACAGTTCCACCCAATCCACCAAGGCCGCCTTCACCGATGCCGCCACCGGCCGGCTGCTCGCCGTAGGGCGCGCGCCGCACCGGGTGACCGGTGAGGGCGGTGCGCGCGAGACGGATCCCGAGGTGTGGTGGAACGCGCTGCGGGAGGCGGTGGCCGCCGGTCTCAAGGAGTCCGGCGTCGATGCCTCGGCCGTCGTCGGGATCGCCGTCGCCGGGCAGCAGCACGGACTGGTGGTGCTGGACCGTACGGGCCGCCCGCTGCGCCCGGCGCTGCTCTGGAACGACACCCGCTCAGCCCCGCAGGCCGCCGCGCTCACGGAGGCGCTCGGCGGGCCCGCCGCCTGGACGGCGCGGACCGGCTCCGTACCGGTCGCGTCGATGACGGCCTCGAAGTGGCAGTGGCTGTGCGAGCACGACCCGGCCATCGCGCGCGCCACGGCGGCCGTCAGGCTTCCGCACGACTTCCTCACCGAGCGCCTCTCGGGCGTCGCCGCCACCGATCCCGGCGATGCCTCGGGCACCTGCTGGTATTCGACGGCCACCGGTGAGTACGACCCGGAGCTGCTGGCCCTGCTCGGCCTCGACGCCGAGCTGCTGCCCGCCGTCGCCGCGACCGGTGCCGCCCGGATCGGCTCGCTCACCGCCGGCTCCGCGGCGGAGCTCGGGCTGCCCGCGGGCATCG
>NZ_FMDK01001158.1 GCF_900091995.1 Streptomyces sp. MnatMP-M17 | reverse complement strand
GCGCCTTCGGGCTGCCGAGGCCGCCACGGCTGGTCGGGCCTGCCCTCGGGCGGCGGAGCGAAAGGATTGTCGTCGGCGGACCCGGAGGACCCACCGGACCCCGCCGAGCCCGAGCCGGACCCCGAGGCCGGACCCGGGCCCGAGGCCGGGTCGGAGTCCGGCGAATCCGAGGCGCCGGAGGAGCCCGTGGTCCCCGACGGACCGGTGGAAGAGGACTGGCGTTCCCGCGGCAGCAGCACCGGCCCAGCGGGCGGCGGGAGGTGGAGTGCCGTGCGGCGGCGTCGGTCCTGCATCTGGTGAACGTCTTCCCCTCAGACCCAGCGCGCGGGGGTCTTGTCTTGTATGGCCCGTCCCGGAGACGGAAACCCTGTCCCCAGACGCTACCTCTCGGCCACGCCCCCGTCCCGTGGGGGCCGCTCGGTGTGCCGGTATCGTTGCTGACGGTCGGCTCTTTCGTAGAGTTCCCCGTATGGGGGAATGTGATTCGTTCGTAGGACCACACAAAGCCCTACGCCCCCATCACATCGCCGGCCACACAGCCGACCCATGACGCCGCACGACCCAGCGAGGCTGTGCTCGCTCCCAGAAAGGCGCCCGCCGTGGCCTCCCCGCCTCCCGCCTCCACGCCCGTACCGTCCGTCGCCTTCCCGCCCGCCACGGCCGGTCCGGCCCGTGTGGTGGTGCTGGTCTCCGGTTCCGGCACGAATCTCCAGGCCCTGCTCGATGCCATCGGCGAGGATCCGGCGGCCTTCGGGGCACGGATCGTCGCGGTCGGCGCGGACCGGAGCTCCATCGAGGGCCTGGCGCGGGCCGAGCGCGCCGGGCTGCCGACCTTCGTCCGCAGAGTCAAGGACTACGGCACACGTGACGAGTGGGACCTGGCACTGGCCGAGGCGACCGCGGCGTACGCACCGGATCTGGTGGTCTCGGCCGGCTTCATGAAGAT
Organism: Streptomyces sp. MnatMP-M17; assembly: GCF_900091995.1. Classification (GTDB taxonomy): domain Bacteria; phylum Actinomycetota; class Actinomycetes; order Streptomycetales; family Streptomycetaceae; genus Streptomyces. Next base: position 1,921 of record NZ_FMDK01001158.1, on the reverse strand, counting down.
CGTGGGCAAGGAGTTCCTCGCGCGCTTCGGCGGGCGGTGCGTCAACACGCATCCCGCCCTGCTGCCCAGTTTTCCCGGTGCCCATGGCGTACGTGACGCGCTCGCGTACGGCGCGAAGGTCACCGGCTGCACCGTCCACTTCGTCGACGACGGCGTCGACACCGGCCCGATCATCGCGCAGGGCGTGGTCGAGGTACGGGACGAGGACGAGGAAGACGCTCTCCATGAGCGCATCAAGGAAGTCGAGCGACGCCTGCTCGTCGAGGTCGTGGGGCGTCTGGCCCGGCACGGCTATCGCATTGAGGGACGAAAGGTAACGATCCAGTGACCGCCGAAGGTACGAACCGCCCCATCCGTAGGGCGCTGGTCAGCGTCTACGACAAGACGGGCCTGGAGGAGCTGGCCCGCGGGCTGCACGAGGCGGGCGTCACCCTGGTCTCGACGGGCTCCACCGCCTCGAAGATCGCCGCGGCCGGAGTACCGGTCACCAAGGTCGAGGAGCTGACCGGCTTCCCGGAGTGTCTGGACGGCCGCGTCAAGACGCTGCATCCGCGCGTCCACGCCGGGATCCTCGCCGACCTCCGGCTCGACTCGCACCGTGAGCAGCTCGCCGAGCTGGACATCGAACCGTTCGATCTGGTCGTCGTGAACCTCTATCCGTTCCGTGAGACGGTCGCGTCCGGCGCAGGCGCCGACGAGTGTGTCGAGCAGATCGACATCGGCGGGCCCTCAATGGTCCGCGCCGCCGCCAAGAACCATCCGTCGGTCGCGGTCGTCACCAGCCCGGAGCGCTACCCGGACGTCCTCGGGGCCGTACGGAGCGGCGGATTCGATCTGACGACGCGCAAGCGGCTGGCGGCGGAGGCGTTCCAGCACACCGCCGCGTACGACGTGGCCGTGGCCTCCTGGTTCGCGGACGACTACGCCGCCGCCGACGACTCGGGTTTCCCGGACTTCCTGGGCGCCACGTACACCCGTAAGAACGTGCTGCGTTACGGCGAGAATCCGCACCAGCCCGCCGCGCTCTACACCAGCGGCGAGGGCGGTCTCGCCGAGGCCGAGCAGCTGCACGGCAAGGAGATGTCGTACAACAACTACACGGACACGGACGCCGCGCGCCGGGCCGCGTACGACCACGCCGAGCCCTGTGTCGCGATCATCAAGCACGCCAATCCGTGCGGGATCGCGGTCGGCGCCGATGTGGCCGAGGCGCACCGCAAGGCGCATGAATGCGACCCGCTGTCCGCGTTCGGCGGTGTGATCGCCGTCAACCGTCCGGTCTCCGTCGCGATGGCCGAGCAGGTCGCCGAGATCTTCACCGAGGTGATCGTCGCGCCCGATTACGAGGACGGCGCGGTCGAGGTGCTCGCCCGCAAGAAGAACATCCGGGTGCTGCGCTGTCCCGAGCCGCCGGCCGCGACGGTCGAGGTCAAGCCGGTCGACGGCGGTGCGCTGCTCCAGGTCACCGACCGGCTCCAGGCCGACGGCGACGATCCGGCGAACTGGACGCTCGCGAGCGGCGAGGCGCTGTCCGAGGCTGAGCTGACGGAGCTGGCCTTCGCGTGGCGTGCGTGCCGCGCGGTCAAGTCCAACGCGATCCTGCTCGCCAAGGGCGGCGCGTCGGTGGGCGTCGGCATGGGCCAGGTCAACCGCGTCGACTCCGCGAAGCTCGCGGTGGAGCGCGCGGGCGAGGAGCGCGCGCAGGGCGCGTACGCGGCGTCCGACGCGTTCTTCCCGTTCCCCGACGGGCTGGAGATCCTGCTGGCCGCGGGCGTCAAGGCGGTGGTCCAGCCGGGCGGTTCGGTCCGTGACGAGCAGGTCGTCGAGGCGGCGCGGAAGGCCGGCGCGACGATGTACTTCACCGGGACGCGCCACTTCTTCCACTGAGTTCCGGGTTCCGGCTTCCGGTGAGTCCGGCTGC
>NZ_FMDK01001159.1 GCF_900091995.1 Streptomyces sp. MnatMP-M17 | reverse complement strand
CACCTCCCCGCCGCCCGGGGCGGCGGCGGCCCGGCAGCCGGTTCCACGGCCCGCTCCGCGAGCGACCGGGCGTCGGACACGGCGAGTCCGCCGCCCGCCGGATCCGCCTCGTCCGTCGCCGAGGTCGCGCGCAGCGTCTCACGCGCGTCGCGACGTGGAGCGTCCGGAGTGGCCTGAGCGGTCGGTGATGCGGGCACGGGTGCTCCCTCGAAGTGACGATATGACCGATGGCCAACGAGGAGCGGAGCCCTCCGGTCACTCCTCGGACAACTGTAGGGGCCATCCGGCATTGCCATCCCGGGCAGCCTCGTGCATGCTCCCTGGAACGCCGCGTGTGGGGCGGCGGGCTCTGGGCATGAGAAGAGTGTCGCCGTACCCTTATGGGTACGGATTGGGAAGATGATTCCCGGACACGGCACCCGCCCACCACGACACCCGCCACGACCATTGTTGTCCCTTCCCAAGAGGACCTCTTTAGCCGAGACGCCATGGCTGGTCACGAAATCCCCGAACCCGCAGACCGCAAGCGCGTGGCCGACCCTCTGTCGGACCTGCGAGCGGCGGAACAGACAGATGCCTCCTGCGATCCCGCCTTCCGGCACGGAGTGGTCGTCGGCTTCGACGGCTCGACCTCCAGCGAGCGGGCGCTCGCGTACGCCATCGGCATGGCCAAACGGCTGGGCTCCGGCCTGATCATCGTCCATGTCGCCAACCGGCTCCCGACCACGGTCTGGGCGGGCTGCGAACCGCCGGTCTTCGTGGATGTGCCGGACCACCGCACCGAGGTGCTCGGACTCGAACTGGCCTGCGCGGACTATCTCGCCGAGGTCCCGTGGATCCTGGTCGAGCGCGGCGGTGACATCTGCCATGAGCTGGAAGAGGTCGGCGAGGAGTATTCGGCGGACGCGATCGTCGTCGGCTCCACCCACGGCATCGTCGGGCGGATCTTCGGCTCGGTGGCGGGACGGCTCGCACGGCGCGCGCAGCGGCCCGTCGTGGTGATTCCCTGACGGTCGGGCGCGATTCCCTGACGCCCGCTCGGTTCGACGCGGTACGACTCGACTCGACTCGACCTGACGCGATCCGGCCCGACCCGATGTGATCCGGCCCGGGCGCCGCTCTGCCCGCCGCACTTCACATCGTCTGAGTAAGTGTCAACTCCCTTGCGCCCAAGGTGAATTTACTCACGCGTAGAGGTGCATCGTGCCCTTGTGAAGGGTACATAACGGTCGCTGGGAAACAGCACACCCGCACATCATGAAGGGAGCCCGCCGTGGACAACGACGTCTCTGCGGGAAGCACCACCTCGACTTCGGTTCTCGGCCATCTCGCGCTCGGACTCACCCTGCTCGCCTTCGGCATCGGCCACACCGCCGTCATCGACGGAGCGACGGCGGCCGACGCCGTCCCGCTCGCGCTGTACGTCGGCGGTGTCGCGCTCTTCGTCGCCGGACTGCTCGAATTCCGGGCGGGCCGTTCATTCACCGGTACGGCCTTCGCGGGCCTCGGAGCCTTCTGGTTCACCTGGGGGACGGGCGTCGGCGATCAGATCTCCGCCGACGCGGCCGGCCTCTTCCTCCTCCTGTGGGCGCTGCTGGCGCTCAGCCTCACCTTGGGCGCGGCGGACGCGGGGCCGCTGTTCCAGGGCACGTACGGACTGCTCACCGTCGCACTGCTGCTGCTCGCCGTCGGACAGTTCGCCGACAGCACCGGGCTCGCCAAGATAGGCGGCTGGGTCGCCGCCGTGGCGGGCCTCGCCGCCTGGTACGGAGCGACGGCCGCGCTCGCCAAGTGGCCGACCGCACTGCCGCGCCGTCGTGCTGCCGGCCGGGGGGTGACGGCCACCGGCTGAGGCAG
>NZ_FMDK01001160.1 GCF_900091995.1 Streptomyces sp. MnatMP-M17 | reverse complement strand
GCCCCCAGAGCCGCTGCTGCGCGGACGACAGCGGCAGCCGCTCCGGCCGCTCGCCCGCGGTGAGCGCGATGAGCGCGGGCCTGGGCCCGCCGCTCTCCTCGGCCAGGGCCGTGGCCAGCCGGGCCACGGTCGGAGCGTCGAAGACCGTACGCAGGGAGAGATGCGCGCCGAGCGTGGCACGGGCCTTCGCCACCAGCCGCATCGCCAGCAGCGAGTGGCCGCCGAGTGCGAAGAAGTCGTCGTCGATACCGACCCGTTCGACACCGAGCGCCTCGGCGAACTGCTCGCAGAGGATCTCCTCGGCCGGAGTGCGCGGACGCCGGCCGGCCGGGCCCGCGGAGAAGTCCGGCGCGGGAAGGGCGGCACGGTCGAGCTTTCCGCTGATGGTACGCGGCAGCGCCTCCAGTGTGACGAAGGCCGCCGGGACCATATACGCGGGCAGTGTGGCCGCGGTGTGGCTCCGCAGCTCGTCCGGGTCCGGAGTGTGTCCGGGTGCCGGTACGACGTAACCGACCAGCCTGGGCACGCCCGGCGTGTCCTCCCGTACGATCACGGCCGCCGTGGCCACCGCGGGATGTGCGGCGACGAGGGACTCGATCTCGCCGAGCTCGATACGGAGCCCGCGCAGCTTGACCTGGTCATCCGCCCGGCCCAGGAACTCCAGAGTGCCGTCGGCGCGGCGTCTGGCGAGGTCGCCGGTGCGGTACATCCTGCTGCCGGGCGGGCCGAACGGATCGGCGGTGAAGCGTTCGGCGGTCAGCGCGGGCCGGTTCAGATAGCCACGGGCCAGGCCCTCTCCGGCGAGATACAGCTCACCGGCCACTCCGGCCGGGACGGGCCTGAGCATCGCGTCCAGGACATGGGCGCGGGTGTTGGCGAGCGGCCCGGCCCAGGTGCGGCCGTCGGTCTCGCCGTGCCAGCCGTAGGCGTCGACGGCGCACTCGGTGGGTCCGTACAGATCGTGGACCATCGTGCCGGGCAGTGCGCGGAGCCGCTCCCACACCGGAGCCGGAGTGGCCTCGCCGCCGACCGCGACAACGCCGGGCACATAGCCGCCTGGTTCGAGGAATCCATGGTGGGTCAGCTCGCGCAGATACGTCGGTGTGACATCGACGAAGTCCATCCGCTCGGCGGCCAGATGGCCGAGCAGCGCGGCCGGATCGGTCATGGTGGCCTCGTCCACGACATGCAGTTCATGGCCCGCGAGCAGCCACAGCATCGGCTCCCAGGAGCCGTCGAAACTGAACGAGGCCGCGTGCAGGGCGCGCAGGGCGGACCGGGCCTCGGACCGCTCGGCGGACCGCTCAGCAGCGCGCTCGGCGGGCTCGATCAGGTCCTCGCGGTGCGAGCCGAAGAGATTGCTGAGGCCTCGGTGGGTGCCGACCACGCCCTTCGGGACGCCGGTGGAGCCGGAGGTGAAGATGATGTACGCGGCCGACGCCGGGTCCGGCGGGATCTGGCCGGTACCGTCGGGCTCTTCCTCCCCGAGGTTTTCCCGGAGCTCCTCGCCGAGGCTCTCCAGCAGGACGAGTTCATGCCCGTCCGGCAGTTTCGGCGCGAGGGCGGCGGTGGTGAGCACACACCTGGGTGCCGCGTCGGAGAGCATGAACTCCAGCCGGTGCGCCGGGTATTCGGGATCGAGCGGCAGATACGCGGCGCCCGACGCGAGCACGCCGAGGATCGCGGGCACCATCTCGTCGCGCGGCAGCGCCAGCCCGATGACCGTCTCGGGAGCGGCTCCTCGGCGCAGCAGCGCACGGGTGATGTCCGCGGCCCGCGCGGCGAGTTGGGCGAAGGTGAGCCGGCCGCCGGAGGTGACCAGGGCGGTGGCGTCGGGCCTGGCGCGTACGGTCTCGGCGAACAGTTCCGGGACCGTCCGGGCTTCGACCGGCCGGCCGGTGTCGTTCCAGGTGGTCAGTGCGTCCCGGGCCTCGGCGTCGGTGAGGATCCGCAGCGCTCCCACGGGCTGTCCGGGGCTCCGTACGATCTGTTCGAGCAGCGCCACCAGCCGCTCGACCAGTCCGTCCGCGGTCCGTGGATCGACCAGGTCGGCGGCGTACTCCAGAAGCAAGGTCAGTGGCCGGTCATCGCCATGATCGACAAAGGTGAAGTCCAGATCGAACTTGGCCATGCCGGTGTCCATGTCGAACCACTCGGTGTCCAGGCCGAAGAGTTCCGGATCTCCGTCGGGACGGTAGTGGTAGCCGATCATGACCTGGAACAGCGGATTGCGGCCCGCCGCGCGGGCCGGGTTGACGGCCTCGACAACGCGGTCGAAGGGCAGATCCTGGTGCTCGAAGGCCGCCAGGGTGGATTCCCTCACCCGGGAGAGCAGTTCGGTGAAGGCCGGATCGCCCGACAGATCGGTGCGCAGGACAAGGGTGTTGACGAAGAAGCCGACCAGATCGTCCAGGGCGGAGTCCGTACGGCCCGCGATGGGCACGCCGAGCGGGATGTCGTCACCGGCGCCGAGCCGGTGCAGCAGTGTGGCGGTCGCGGCCTGGAACAGCATGAACAGACTGACGCCCTGGGCGCCGGACAGCTCGCGCAGAGCGCTGCCGGTCCCGGCCGGCAGCTCCGCCCGTACCACTCCCGCGCGGCCGGTGAACCGGTCCGGCCGTTCGCGGTCCAGCGGCAGTTCCAGCTTCTCGGGGAGATCGCGCAGCGTCTCGGTCCAGTAGGCGAGCTGTCGCTCTCCCACCTCGTCCAGAAGGCGGTTCTGCCACAGCGTGTAGTCGGCGTACTGCACAGGAAGATCCCGCTCCCACTCCGAAGCCCGGCCGACGGCCCGTGCCTCGTACGCGAGGCCGAGATCGGCGAGGAAGGGACGGTCCGACCACTCGTCGGTGGTGATGTGGTGCAGTACGAGGGCCACCACCTGGTCGGCGGGACCGAGCCGCAACACCTCGGCCCGCAGAGGCAGTTCGGTGCTCAGATCGAACGGGCGGCGCTGGGCCTCCTCGATGCGCGCGGAAAGGTCCTGCTCGGCGCAGTCGATCACGGTGAACGAGGGATCGGCCTCCTCGGCCGGGACGATCCGCTGGTACGGCTCGCCCTCGTACTCCTCGAAGCGGGTACGGAGCGCTTCATGGCGTCCCGTGACATCGCGCAGCGCGGCCCGGAGCGCGGCCAGATCGAGTGTGCCGCGCAGCCGGAAGACCAGCGGGAAGTTGTACGCGACGCCGCCGTCGTCGGTGATGCGCTGTACCAGCCACAG
>NZ_FMDK01001162.1 GCF_900091995.1 Streptomyces sp. MnatMP-M17 | reverse complement strand
TAACGGCGTCGGCGCCCTCGGCGGAGGCAGCGGCGGCGGACCTGGTGGCCGCGGCCTTCGACAACCCGCGCGCGCCGGAACCGGACCTGAGCGTGCCGCCCCAGATCTCCCGCGCCCACACGCCCGACCCCGAGGAGCCCGCACTCGCGGCAACGGTCCCGGCCCAAACCTCCACAGAACCGGACCCGTTCCCAGAGGTACGGACCCCGGAGCCCGCGACAACGCCCGTGCCGGAGGCGGAGGTCCGGGCCGAGGCGGAGGTAACGGCCGTACCGGAACGGGAAACCGGGCCCGAGCCGGTGGTTACGCCCGCGCCGGAGGCGGAAGTCACGGCCGTAGCCGAGACCGAGCCCGCCGGGGCGCCGGTACCGGACGCCGACGTAACGGCCGCACCCGAGCCGGAGGCCGTACTCACGGCCGAGACCGAGCCGGAGCCGGCGCCCGACGCCGAGCCCATCGCAACGCCCGCGCCGGAGGCCGGCGTTCCGGCCACGGCCGAGACCGAGCCCGTCCTCGCGGCCGACGCCGACGACACGTCGGAGCCCGTACCCGCCGCCGAAAACGGACAGTCCGCTCTCTCCCTCGCTCGCGTCAAGTCCCTTGCTCCTGGGCTTGTCCAGCACTACAAGGCCGCCGGGGCCGCGCTCAAGAAGCTTGGGCTCGGCGGCGAGCGGGCCACCGTGTATCTGGTTCTGGACCGGTCCGGGTCCATGCGGCCGTACTACAAGGACGGCAGCGCCCAGCACCTCGGTGAGCAGGCGCTCGCGCTCTCCGCGCATCTGGACGGCAGCGCGACCGTGCCCGTCGTGTTCTTCTCCACCGAGATCGACGGGACCGGCGAGATCGGTCTCGGCTCGTACGAGGGCAAGGTCGACGAACTGCACGGCTCCCTCGGCCGGATGGGACGTACGCACTACCACTTCGCGGTCGAGGAGGTAGTGGCGCTCCACGAGAAGTCCGGTTCCACCGGGCCCGCGCTGGTGATCTTCCAGACGGACGGTGCGCCCAACGCCGTACGCGCCGCCGAGCAGGCCTTCGCCGACGCCGCCGGGCTGCCGCTCTTCTGGCAGATCGTGGCATTCGGCGAGGAGGACGCCAAGGGCTTCGACTTCGCGCGCAGGCTCGGCGCGGACGCGGCCACCGCGAACGTCGGCTTCCTGCACATGGGCCCCGTACCGGCCGAGTTGCCGGACGCCACGTTCTACGGTGCGGTGCTCAGCGCCTGGCAGGCCTCCCGCGCAAACTGAACTCCCGTACAAGCCGACCCACCACGAACCCCGCTGCCGTCGGCCCGCGTCATCCCGACGCGG
>NZ_FMDK01001164.1 GCF_900091995.1 Streptomyces sp. MnatMP-M17 | reverse complement strand
CGGCCGGGACCGACGCGTCAGCCGGGCCCCGGCCGGGCGCGGCGGGCGCCACCCCGGGAACGCGTTCTGGGAATGCGCCCGGGAGCGCGCCCGGTTCACAGTCCGTAGACGCGCCGTGCGGTGGTCCCGAAGACCTCGTCGCGCTCGTCCTCGCTCAGTGCGTCGGTCACCGCCCGGGCCGCGTCGAACACCTCGCCGTAGGTGCCGGCGAGCCGGCACACGGGCCAGTCGGAGCCGAACATCAGCCGGCCGGGACCGAAGGCGTCGAGGACGGTGTCCGCGTACGGGCGCAGCCCGTTGGCCGTCCAGGAGTCCCAGTCGGCCTCGGTGACCATGCCGGAGAGTTTGCAGACGGTGTTGGGACGGGTGGCCAGCGCCTTGACGTACCCGGCCCAGGGATCGAGCGCGCCGGCCGCGATCGGCGGTTTGCCGAGATGGTCGAGGACGAAGGTGAGCTGTGGCAGCGACTCGGCCGCCTCCGCCGCGGCGGGCAACTGCTCCGGAAGGACGACCAGGTCGTACACGAGACCGGCGTCGGCGACGGCGGCCAGTCCGCGCAGTACGTCAGGACGCACCAGCCACCTCGGGTCGGGCTCGCCCTGCACCTGGTGGCGTATCCCCACGAGCCGGTCGCCGCCGGGCAGTTCACACAGCGCGGCGAGCGTGTCGGCGATCCCGGGCGCGGTGAGATCGGTCCAGCCGACGACGCCCGCGACCAAGTCGCTGCCATGGGCGGCGGCGAGGAATTCGGGTGTCTCCTCCGGGACACAGATGGTCTGGACGAGAACGGTGGCCGTCACGCCCACGGCGCGCGCCTCCGGCGCCAGATCGTCAAGGCCGAAGTTCCGGCGGATCGGCGCCAGCGCGGGACCGGTGATCCAGTCCTGGTCGCGTACGGACAGATCCCAGATGTGATGGTGGGCGTCGACGGCGTTCATCGGTGTCAGTGGTGGCGGCGATATCACCGGGTTGTCAGAGCTCCCAGACGACGGGCAGTCCGGCGTCGGCGCCGGCCGCGGAGTAGTCGTGCCTGACATCGAGCAGCTCGGCCATCCTGGCCTGCCAGGCCACATTGACCGGCAGCTGGTCCAGTTCGGCCAGGAGGCGCGGATAGTCCTCGCACTCCAGCAGATGGAAGAGATCGGTGCCGCTGCGCCAGATCGTCCAGGAGGTGGCACCGGCGGCGCGGATCGCGGCGATGAGTTCGGCGGGTACCTCGCGGTGCGCGGCCTCGTACCGTTCGATCCGGTCCGCGCGGACCGTGGTGTGCAGGGCGACTCTCATGACAGCGCTCCGTCCTCGGCAGGCCGGGCCCCGGCCGACGGCTCCTCGGTCAGCGGGCCCTCGGTCAGCAGTCCTTCGGCGCGCAGCTCGGCCCAGAGGTCGTCGGGGACGGTAAGGACCGCCAGTTCGGCCGCGTCGCGTACCTCCGCCGCCGACCGGGTGCCGACGAGCACGCTGGCGACGGCCGGATGGCGCAGCGGATAGTGCAGGGCCGCGGCGCGCAGCGGGATTCCGTACCGTCTGGTCACGGCGTCCATCCGCAGGGCTCGCTCCAGCAGGGCGGGCGGCGCCGCGGTGTAGTCGTAGGTCGCGCCCGGACGCGGATCGGCGAGCAGCCCGGAGTTGAAGACCCCGCCGACGACCACGCTCCTGCCGCGCGCGGAGGCCTCGGGCAGCAGTTCGGTCAGCGCCGACTGGTCGAGCAGGGTGAAGCGGCCCGCGCACAGGACGACATCGGCGTCGGTGTCACGGAGGAAGCGGGTGAGCATCGCCGTCTGGTTCATCCCTGCGCCGATGGCGCCGACAACGCCTTCGGCGCGCAGCCGCTCCAGCGCCGGATACGCCTGGTGGAAGGCCTCCTCGGCGTGGTCGTCGGGATCGTGCAGATAGACGATGTCGAGCAGGTCGAGACCCAGCCGCTCCAGGCTGGCCTCGATACTGCGGAGCACTCCGTCGGCGCTGAAGTCCCAGACACGGCGGTGGGTGGCCGGTACGGCGAAGCCATGGGCCAGGTCGTCATCGGCGGGACCGGCTCCGGTGACGGGTTCGAGCAGCCGGCCCACTTTGGTGGAGATGGCGTATTCGTCGCGCGGCCGGTCGCGCAGCGCCTCACCGAGCCGCCGCTCGGAGAGCCCGAGTCCGTAGTGCGGCGCCGTGTCGAAGTACCGTATGCCCGCGTCCCAGGCCGCATCGGCCGCCGCCCTGGCCCGCTCGGGTTCGACCGGAGTGTAGAGATTGCCGATCCCGGCCGCCCCGAAGGACAGTCCGGTCACCCGGACCGCACCGCGTCCGAGCGTGGTGTACCGCATACCGCCGCCGCCTCCCCATGTGCCGACGCCCGCGTCCCGTCGTCGATCACGACGAATATTCATCGGATGACTCGGCGCCGTCAACACCTCTGAAGCAGCTTTCTGGGCTTCTTCGCGATTGAACTGTCCGATCTATCGACCGGAGTGCGAGGGTGGTCCGATGGTGTCAGCCGACGGATGATCAGCGGTGTCACGAGTACCACGACCAGCAGACGCGGGGGCGCTGCGCCGTGTCGTACGCAACCCGGGCTCGCGCTACAGGGAGGCGCGGAGGAGTTCGTCCAGTTCATCGGTCATCCCGCGCGCCAGCCGGTCCAGGTCCGGTACGGCCTTGCCGTCGGCGACCAGTCCCACATGGACCCGGCCGCCGTACGTGGTCAGCGCCACCGCCAGGGACTGTCCGCGTGTCAGCGGCGCCATCGGGTAGACCTCGCGCAGCGGGCAGCCGCCGAGCGAGAGCGTCGAGCGCGGCAGCGGCACACTGGTCACCAGGATGTCGAAGAGCATTCTGGCCGCGCTGCCCGCCAGCGGCGCGGCCAGCCGGTGCGCCAGCGGCGGCCGGTG
>NZ_FMDK01001168.1 GCF_900091995.1 Streptomyces sp. MnatMP-M17 | reverse complement strand
AGACGATCAAGGCGGCCGGACAGGCGGTGGCCCTCGGTGACGAGGTGACCGTCGTCGCGGATCCGGACGCCGACGCGTACGCCGTGGACGCGCTGACGGAGGTGCTGCGCGCGGCCGGTGTCCGTACCGTACGCACCGCCTCCGTACGCACCGGGTCCTCGGCCACCGGCGGCGGACCGCTCGTCCTCATGGGCGGCAGCGGCGCGCGTGAGGCGCTGCGCGCCCTGCGCACGCCGGACAGCGCCGACCTGCCCTCCGGCGGCTACCGGATCGCCGTGGGCACCGTGACCGGACGTGACACCGTCGCGCTGGACGGCGTCGGCGACGACGGTCTCTTCCACGCCGTACAGACCTTGCGCCAGCTCGTCGTGGAACGGGCCGGCCGTCCTTCCGTCCCGGGTGTGGCCGTGCTCGACTGGCCGGGTACGGCCGTACGAGGGACGACCGAAGGTTTCTACGGGCAGCCCTGGGACCACCGGCAGCGGCTGGCCCAGCTCGACTTCATGGGCCGCACCAAACAGAACCGCTATCTGTACGCGCCCGGCGACGATCCGTACCGCCAGGCGCTCTGGCGCGAGCCGTATCCCGCCGCGCAGCGGACGGAGTTCCGTGAGCTGGCCGAGCGCGCCCGGCGCAACCATGTGACGCTGGCCTGGGCCGTCGCTCCCGCCCAAGCCATGTGCATGACCTCGCGGCGGGATCTGCGGGACCTCACCCGCAAGATCGACGCGATGTGGGCGCTGGGCGTGCGCGCGGTGCAGCTCCAGTTCCAGGACGTCAGCTACAGCGAGTGGCACTGCGGCGAGGACGCGGACACCTTCGGTTCCGGGCCGGCCGCCGCCGCGGCGGCCCAGGCGCGGGTGGCGAACGCGGTGGCGGAGCATCTCGCGGACCGCCATCCCGGCGCGGAGCCGCTCACGGTGATGCCGACGGAGTACTACCAGGACGGCACGACGGAGTACCGCGAGGCGCTCGCCGGGGCGCTCGACGCGCGTGTGCAGGTGGCGTGGACGGGAGTCGGTGTCGTACCGCGCACGATCACGGGCCTGGAGCTGGCCGGCGCGCGCGCCGCGTTCGGCCGTCCGCTGGTCACCATGGACAACTATCCGGTCAACGACTACGACCAGGGCCGTATCTTCCTCGGTCCGTACACCGGCCGCGAGCCGGCCGTGGCCACCGGCTCCGCCGCCCTGCTCGCCAATGCCATGGAGCAGGCGTCGGCGTCCCGTATCCCGCTCTTCACGGCGGCGGACTACGCCTGGAATCCGCGTGGATACCAGCCGCAGGAGTCCTGGCGGGCCGCCATAAACGATCTCGCGGGCGGCGACGCCGAGGCGCGCGAGGCGCTCACCGCGCTCGCGGGCAATGACGCCTCGTCCATTCTCAGCTCGTCGGAGTCCGCGTATCTGAAGCCGCTGCTGAGAAACTTCTGGCGGTCCCGTACGACCACGGACAGCAAGAGCAGAACGGCCGCGACGAACAGGCTCAGAGCCGCCTTCACGGTGATGCGGGAGGCTCCGGAGCGGCTGGCGGGCATCGCGGACGGCCGGCTGGACGACGAGGTACGGCCCTGGCTCGACCAGCTCGCGCGCTACGGGCGGGCCGGTGAGCTGGCCGTCGACATGCTCCAGGCGCAGGACCGCGGCGACGGCGCGGCGGCCTGGCAGGCGCTGCTGGATCTGGAGCCGCTGCGCGAGGAGGCCCGTACGGACCGGGCGACGGTCGGCAAGGGCGTGCTCGGGCCCTTCCTGGACCGGGCCGTGGACGAGTCGTCGGTGTGGACGGGCGCGGACCGGGCGCCGGATGCCGAGAAGGTCGCCAAGGACGGGCGCTCGTACACCGTGGACCTCGGCGCGGCCAGGCCCGTCGAGGCGGTGAACACCATGTCCGAGCCCGGCACGGGCGCCGGCGCGACGGTCGAGGCGCATGTGCCGGGCCAGGGCTGGCGCGCGCTGGGCCCGCTGTCGACCAGCGGCTGGACCCAGTCGGACGCGAAGGGCCTGCGGATCGACGCGGTACGGATCGTCCCGCCCGGCGCGGGCTCCGGCTCGGGCGTCGCCGGTCCCG
>NZ_FMDK01001170.1 GCF_900091995.1 Streptomyces sp. MnatMP-M17 | reverse complement strand
AGCACGGTCGACCGTCGACAGTGGCATAAAGCGCCCGGAGGCGAACCGAGCCTCAAAAAAAGAGGGGCTACGCTGGGGGCGTGGCAGTCGTCGATGTATCCGAAGAGCTGAAGTCCCTCTCCTCGACCATGGGGTCGATCGAGGCCGTCCTGGACCTCGACAAATTGAGGGCCGACATCGCCGTGCTGGAGGAGCAGGCCGCGGTCCCGTCCCTCTGGGACGACCCGGAGGCGGCGCAGAAGATCACCAGCAAGCTCTCGCACCTCCAGGCCGAGGTCCGCAAGACGGAGGCGCTCCGCGGGCGGATCGACGACCTCGAAGTGCTGTTCGAGCTGGCCGAGGCCGAGGACGATCCGGACACCCGGGCCGAGGCCGAGTCCGAGCTGGAGTCGGTGCGCAAGGCGCTGGACGAGATGGAGGTCCGTACGCTCCTGTCCGGCGAGTACGACGAGCGCGAGGCGCTCGTGAACATCCGGGCCGAGGCGGGCGGCGTCGACGCCGCGGACTTCGCCGAGCAGCTCCAGCGTATGTATCTGCGCTGGGCCGAGCGGCACGGCTACGGCACCGAGGTCTACGAGACCTCGTACGCGGAGGAGGCCGGCATCAAGTCGACCACCTTCGTCGTCAAGGCGCCCTACGCGTACGGCACGCTCTCCGTGGAGCAGGGCACCCATCGGCTCGTCCGTATCTCGCCGTTCGACAACCAGGGCCGCCGACAGACCTCCTTCGCCGGTGTCGAGGTGCTCCCGGTCGTGGAGTCCAGCGACCATGTCGAGATCGACGAGTCCGAGCTGCGCGTGGATGTCTACCGCGCCTCCGGTCCCGGCGGACAGGGCGTCAACACCACGGACTCCGCGGTCCGTATCACGCATCTCCCGACCGGCATCGTCGTCTCCTGCCAGAACGAGCGCTCCCAGATCCAGAACAAGGCGAGCGCCATGAATGTCCTCCAGGCGAAGCTGCTCGAACGCCGTCGCCAGGAGGAGCAGGCGAGGATGGACGCGCTCAAGGGCGACGGCGGTAACTCCTGGGGCAACCAGATGCGTTCGTACGTTCTGCATCCCTACCAGATGGTCAAGGACCTGCGGACCGAGTTCGAGGTCGGCAATCCGCAAGGCGTGCTCGACGGTGAGATCGACGGTTTCCTGGAAGCGGGAATTCGCTGGCGCAAGCAGCAGGACAAGTAGATTCGCGCTTTGTCGACAAGGGAACTGCCGCCTACAGGGCGGCAGTTCCCTTTTTCGTCACAGTTGGAGCCTTGCGCGCGGACAACTGACGCGATAACGGTCATCGCACGCGCAACCGCCTTGACGCGTATATGAAAACTCGGAAAGCTGGCGCGCGGCATGCGTATTCCGAGGCGCGTGCGACCGGGGACGGAGCACCTACAGCCCCCCATGGCCGCCGCGCCGGACGCTGCACCACTGACGAATGAGCTACTGGGGGTAGCAAGCAGATGACCAAGAAGACGCGGATCCGCGTGGCACGTGTGGCCGCCGGCGCGGTGATCGCCGCGGGCGCCTCACTGACCATCGCGGGCGCCGCTCAGGCCGTGGGTATCGGAGCCAGTGTCGCGGGTGTCTCCGTCGATGTCGGCCTCACCGGTATCGGCGACGAGGACCCGACCGACCCGCCGACCGTGATCCCGGACCCTCCCACGGAGGAGCCGCCGACGGAGGAGCCTCCCACGGAGGAGCCGCCGACCGAGGAGCCTCCCACCGAGGAGCCGCCTACGGAGGAGCCGCCGACGGAGGAGCCTCCCACGGAGGAGCCGCCCACCGAGGAGCCCGAGCCCTCCACCGACCCGACGTCCGACCCGTCCACGGACCCGACCGACGACCCGGGCAACGGGGCCGTCACGGGCGGTAACGGTGGTGGCGACGACGGCGCGGGCACCTGCACCGTCGACCTCGACGGCGCCGAGTGCGTCGACAACACCGACACCGACAGCGCCGGCTCCCAGCCGGTGCAGCAGGGCGCGGCCAAGGAGGAGCTGGCGGAGACCGGCGCCGCCGAGACCTCGTTCCTGCTGATCGGCGCCGCGACCATGATCGCGGGCGGTATCGGCTTCCGGATGCTGCCGCGTCTGGTGGGCGGTGGCCGTACCGCCGTCTAGGCGCGTACGGAACGCACGGACAGGACAGAAGCGCAACGGGACAAAGCCAGAGGGGCCCGGACGCCGGTCAAGGCGTCCGGGCCCCTCTCTCTGTG
>NZ_FMDK01001171.1 GCF_900091995.1 Streptomyces sp. MnatMP-M17 | reverse complement strand
CAGACGGCCACGGCCGCCGCGGCGGCGAGCGCGGCGCGTGCGCGCTGGCGGCGGCGCATCAGATCCGTGGGCCGTGCCTGGAGCGAACAGGGATCGAACTCGGGCGAGTTCAGCAGCTCGGCGGCGTCCACCGTGCCGACCGCGCCGACCGTCCCCAGTCCGGCCGCCTGTGCGAGCGCCGTATCGACGTCCCGGACTCCGGCCGCGCCGAGCACCCGTCGTACCTCCGGATCGGGCAGCTTCTCCAGACCGCGCAGGACGAACGCCGCGCGCGCCGCCGAGGAGAGGCCGGACAGCCGCTGGTCCAGGGCGAGTTCGTCCGCGCCGCCCGAGTGCGGGAACAGCCGCAGTCCCCATACGTGCGGCAGCAGCGGCGGCAGTTGGGCCCGTCTGGGCCGGGCGAGCCGGCGCAGCGGACGTCCCGCTTCTAGCGCCTGGCGCACCACCCGCGCGCGTACATAGGCGTAACCGAGGTCCCGCGCGCTCCCGTCCGTACGGCGCGGCGCCGGGATTCCGGCCTCGTCCGGCGCCGTACGGCCGCGTGGGAGCGAGCGCTGTACGAGGGCGTGCGCGGTCAGTACACGCCGGTTGCGGCCGAGCGACGGCGGCAGTACCAGATAGGCGATCCGGACGAGCCGTGGGTAGTGCTCGACGAGGGCCGCCTCGGCCTGTTCGACGCCGATGGTGGCGGCCGGAGGTTCGGAAGTGGTCACGGAAGCGGTGACGGCTTTGTCCTGGGGCACGTTCAGCAGAACGAGCGATACGTCGGATGGTCACCACATTCCCGTTCCGCCGGACCGGTTCGCCGGTCTGCGGCCGGCCCGTTCCGCCGGTCCGTTTCGCGGTTCGTCCTGCGGTTCGTCCTGCGGTTCGTCACATCCCGCCGTTCCCGCCCGCCGCGGTGGCCCCACAAGGCACGATGGCCCCATGCGCAAGGAACGATCCCGAGTGGTACTGGCAGCCCTGGCCCTGGTGCTGGCGGCCGGCTGCGGCGCGAGCGACGGCGCGGACCACGACTCGAACGACAACAAGGCCCCCGATGCGCCGAAGACGGCGACCGGGAGCCTCGAACAGCTCGCCTCACAGGCCGAGTGCGAGCCGAACATCCAGACCGACGCGGCCGAGTTGCGGCAGGCCAACTGCGCCACGGGCGACGGAAAGTATGTACTGGCCACCTTCGCCACCGACCGCGGCCAGCGCGAGTGGATCAACGAGGCCAAGGACTACGGCGGCTCGTATCTCGTCGGCAGGAAGTGGGTCGCGGTCGGTGACGCGAAGGTGGTCGCGGCGCTGCGCGGCCGGCTCGGCGGGACCGTGGAGACCGGCTCGTCACACCACTCCGGAAGCACCGGGAGCACCGGAGACACCGGAAGCACCAGTGGTACCGGAAGCGGTGGTGGGGAGCACGAGGGGCACTCAGGTGACGACATGTCAGGTCACGACATGGGCTGACCGCGCAGCGTGTGTGGGGGGTTGACGGGCGGCGGGTGCCTCAGCTCAGAGGCACCCGCCGCCCGCGCCCGCGCGGTGCA
>NZ_FMDK01001175.1 GCF_900091995.1 Streptomyces sp. MnatMP-M17 | reverse complement strand
GTGCGGGCCCTGCCGATGCCGGTCGTCGCGGCGGTGCACGGCTTCGCACTGGGCGGCGGCTTCGAGCTGGCGCTCGCCTGCGATCTGATCGTCGCCGACCGTACGGCGGTCCTCGGACTGCCCGAGGTCTCGGTCGGAGTGATCCCGGGCGGCGGCGGTACGCAACTGCTGCCGCGCCGCGTCGGAGCCGCGCGGGCCGCCGAGCTGATCTTCACGGCCCGGCGTCTGGAGGCGGCGGAGGCGGAGCGGCTCGGTCTGGTCGATCTGCTGGTGGACGAGGGAGCCGACCGGGACGAGGCCCTCGCGCTGGCGGAGCGCATCGCCGCGAACTCGCCCGTCGGCCTGCGCGCCGCGAAGCGCGCGCTGCGGCTCGGACACGGCCTCGATCTGCGCGCAGGACTGGAGGTGGAGGACGCCGCGTGGCGCTCCGTGGCCTTCTCCGGGGACCGCGCGGAGGGCGTCGCGGCCTTCAACGAGAAGCGGAAGCCGGAGTGGCCGGGAGAGTGAACGGGCCCTGTGGGTGAAGGCGCGATGATCACTCCTCGCTGTCGATGATCAAATCCCGGCATACCGTCCTAAGCTGGGGTTATGGGAGTGGATGGGCGTCTGCGCGCCATAGTGGAACTGTCTCAGGCGATGGCGGCGGCCCCTACGCCGATCGAGTCCTGGCGGGCCGCCGCGCAGGGCGCGCGCGAGGCGCTCGGCGGGAGCTTCGCGGCGCTCTCGGTGTGGGAGCGGGAGCTGGGACGGCTCAAGGTGCTGGTGAATGTGGGTGAGCGGGCCGAGGACGAGGAGGAGTTCCCGGAGGACGAGACCTATCCCGTGCACCGGTTTCCCGAGATCACCGAATTCCTGCACGAGCGCTGGGCGGCGGGCGGCGGCCCGAAGGCCTGGGTCGAGACGGCGACGGGCCCCGCGCGGGCCGTCGGCGCCGGGCGGGCCGAGGGCGCCGTGCGAGCGCCCGGATATCGCCATGAGCGGGTGGCCACGCTGCGCAGACGCGGCCGTGGCTGTTGTGTCGTCGCACCGATCGTGCTGCACGGGCGGGCCTGGGGCGAACTGTATGTGGCCCGTCCTCCGGGACTGCCGGTGTTCGGCCCGGACGACACGGACTTCGCGACCGTCATCGCGTCCGTGGTGGCGGCGGGCATCGCCCAGACGGAGCGGCTCGAAGAGGTCCGCCGGCTCGCCTTCACGGACCCGCTGACCGGACTCGCCAATCGGCGGGCGGTGGACGTACGGCTGGACGAGGCCGTCGGCAGACACCGCAAGGACGGCGCCGTCGTGAGCCTGGTCGTCTGCGATCTCAACGGTCTCAAGCGGGTCAACGACACGCTTGGGCATGCGGTGGGCGACCGTCTGCTGGAACGGTTCGGCACGGTCCTCTCCGTCTGTGGCGCGAAGCTTCCCGGCGCGCTGGCCGCGCGGCTCGGCGGTGACGAGTTCTGTCTGGTTGCCGTGGGCCCTACGGCGGACGAGGTGATCGCGGTGGCGGACGAACTGTGCGTGCGTGCGGGCGAGCTGAATCTGGGCGAGGGCGTGGCGTGCGGGATCGCCTCGACGGGCGATCCGATCGGAGAGGTACGGACGGCACGGCGGCTGTTCCGGCTGGCGGACGCGGCGCAGTACCGGGCGAAGGGCTCGCGCTCGCGCGAACCGGTGGTGGCGGGCCGGGACGGCGCGGTGGTGGCGCTGGCGGACGCGCCACCACGGGCGGCGGACC
>NZ_FMDK01001176.1 GCF_900091995.1 Streptomyces sp. MnatMP-M17 | reverse complement strand
GCCGCGCGCCGGCCGACGCGGCGGGCCAACTGCTGGCCGCCGCGCGCGGCACCGACCAGCGTGCGCCACTGCGCCGCCTCCACTGCCAGCAGGCGCTCTCCCTGCTCGGCGCGGAGGCCGAGTCGGCGGTACGGGACGTGCTGGACGACCCGGAACTGGGCGGTCTGGCCCGTGTCTGGCTCGCCGAACTGGGCGCGCGCGATGTGCCTCCGCCGCCGGAGCCGATGATCTTCTGGCTGGCCATCGACACGATCGCCGCGCAGCTCGACGCGGAGGGCGAACCGGAGGAACTCCAGGAGCTGGTCGAGGGCCTGGTCGGCCGCCACGGAGGCTTCTTCGACGCGGCCTGGCGAATCGACCACCCGGCGACGGCGGAGGTCCTGGAAGCGATGGGGCGCCTGCACCGTGACCGGGGAGTCTCGAAGGAGGCCCGCAAGGCCGCGTTCAAGGCAAGGTCCCGCGGGTAGCGCCTCCCGGCGGGGCCGTGGTTCCGGGTCCGCCCGGGAGCCCGGTGCCGGGGCGGGCGGTTCCGTCCTCAATCGCGGGACGGGCTGGATTTCGCCCCACCGTCCGGGAGCCCGGCGTCGGGGTTGGCCGTTCCGTCCTCAATCGCCGGACGGGCTTGGTGGGTGCCCACCCCGGCACCCGCACCCACCACCGGCCCCGGCCACAACGGACCCCGAACCACGCCCGCTCACCGCAGGTGCGACGCTCCGTTCAGGTCCAGGATCGTGCCCGACGACCACTCCGCCCCCGGCGACGCCAGCCACAGCACCGCCTCCGCGATCTCCTCCGCCGTGGCCACCCGGCCGAACGGGCTCTGCGCGCGGATCGCCTCGCCCTCCGGGCCCGTCAGGCGGTGCGCGACGCGTTCCGTGTCGAAGAAGCCCGGGGCCACGGAGGCGACGCCGATGCCGTACGGGGCCAGGGAGACGGCCAGGGACTGGCCCAGCGCGTGGACGGCCGCCTTGGTCGCGCCGTAGGCCGGGTGGTCCGGCTCGCCGCGGAACGCGCCGCGTGAGCCGATGTTGACGATCCGGCCGCCCGTACCGCGTTCGATCATGGAGCGGGCGGCTCGGTGGCTCAGCAGGGCCGTGCCCAGCAGGTTGACGGATATATGGCGCTGCCAGGCCGCCGCCCACTCCTCGTATGACGTGGAGGGCAGCGGATGCGGTTCGTTCACCGCCGCGTTGTTGACCAGTACGTCGATCCCGCCGAGCGCCTCGGCCGCCTCGTCCGCGACGCGTGCGGCGCCGGCCGGGTCGGACAGGTCGCCGCCCAGCAGTGTGTGGCCCGTACCGGCCAGGGACTCCAAGGCCAGCCGGGCGTCGGCGGCTCGGCTGCCGTAGTGGACGGCGACCCGGGCGCCGTTGGGGGG
>NZ_FMDK01001189.1 GCF_900091995.1 Streptomyces sp. MnatMP-M17 | reverse complement strand
CGGAGCCGCATATCGAGCACAGCCTCCCTTTCGACAGCGGCGCGCCCTTCGGCTCACTCGCCGGCGGCCGTGCACAGCCGGGACGTTCGGTGCCCCCAAAGAAGAAAGCAGAAGGAGCCTTCTCTATGTACGCGTCCGTACGGGACGAACTGTCCGCCACCCTCGGTGAGATCCGCGACGCCGGTCTCTTCAAGCCCGAGCGTGTGATCTCCACCCCGCAGAGCGCCTCGGTCGCCGTCACCGCGGGCGGCGGCGACGGTGAGGTCCTCAACTTCTGCGCCAACAACTACCTCGGCCTCGCCGATCATCCCGAGGTCGTCGCCGCCGCCAAGGACGCGCTCGACCGATGGGGGTACGGCATGGCCTCCGTACGCTTCATCTGCGGTACGCAGGAGATCCACAAGGAGTTGGAGCAGCGCCTCTCCGCGTTCCTCGGCCAGGAGGACACGATCCTCTACTCCTCCTGCTTCGACGCCAACGGCGGTGTCTTCGAGACCCTGCTCGGCGCGGAGGACGCGGTCATCTCCGACGCCCTCAACCACGCCAGCATCATCGACGGCATCCGGCTCTCCAAGGCCCGCCGCCTCCGCTATGCCAACCGTGACCTCGGCGAGCTGGAGGCCAGGCTCAAGGAGTCGCAGGACGCGCGTCGGCGGCTGATCGTCACGGACGGCGTGTTCTCGATGGACGGGTATGTCGCGCCGCTCGCCGAGATCTGCGATCTGGCCGACCGGTACGACGCGATGGTCATGGTCGACGACTCGCACGCCGTCGGCTTTGTCGGTCCCGGCGGTCGTGGCACCCCGGAACTGCACGGCGTGATGGACCGCGTCGACATTCTCACCGGCACGCTGGGCAAGGCCCTGGGCGGCGCCTCCGGCGGCTATGTCGCGGCGCGCGCCGAGATCGTCGCCCTGCTGCGGCAGCGCTCACGTCCGTATCTCTTCTCCAACTCGCTCGCTCCGGTCATCGCCGCCGCGTCGGTCAAGGTCCTGGACCTGCTGGAGAGCGCGGGCGAACTGCGGGACCGGCTGAACGCCAACACCGCGCTCTTCCGTACGAAGATGACCGAGGCGGGCTTCGAGATCCTGCCCGGTGACCACGCCATCGCTCCGGTCATGATCGGCGACGCGGCCGAGGCGGGCCGGATGGCGGAACTGCTGCTGGAGCGCGGCGTCTATGTGATCGGTTTCTCGTACCCGGTCGTTCCGATGGACCGGGCCCGGATCAGGGTCCAGCTCTCGGCGGCGCACTCCACGGCGGACGTGGAGCGCGCGGTTGCGGCGTTCATCGACGCGCGGGAGGCGATGCGCGGGACGAGCTGACGCGGCGCGCGCCGGGCGTTCCCACGGCCGGCGCCGCATGCGAGGCACTGTTCGGCCGACGCCGTACCGCGGCCCGGCCGGCAGGTGCCCGGGGCCGGTCCCACCTGGCAGGATGGCACGGTGATTGATGCACGGCGGCTGCGGATA
>NZ_FMDK01001191.1 GCF_900091995.1 Streptomyces sp. MnatMP-M17 | reverse complement strand
TCGCGCTGGGCCCGGACGGCGCGATCGTCGCGGACGAGCGGCTGGCGACGTCCCTGCCCGATGTCTACGCGGTCGGCGACTGCGCGTCCTTCCCGTCCGCCCGTTACGGCGAGCGGCTGCTCGTGCACCACTGGGACAACGCGCTCCAGGGCCCTCGTACGGTCGCCGCCCAGGCCGTCGGCGAGAGCGAGCAGATCTACGATCCCGTGCCGTACTTCTGGTCGGAGCAGTTCGGCCGATTCGTCCAGTACGCGGGCCATCACACGGCGGAGGACACCCTGGTGTGGCGCGGCGATCCCGCGGAGGCCGCCTGGTCGGTGGTGTGGCTGCGGGACGGCGCGCTGATGGCCCTGCTCGCCGTCGGCAGGCCGCGCGATCTGGCGCAGGGCCGCAAGCTGATGGAGACGGGCGCGCGGCTGGACCGGGCGCGGGCCGCCGATCCCGCGGTACCGCTGCGCAAGGCCGTTCTCTGAGTCCTCTGAGTCCTCTGAGGTTTCGCGACGCGCTCCTTGCCGTGCTCCTTGCCGTGCTCCGTGACGCGCTCCGTGCCGTGCGTGGTGACTGCTCGGGGCTGCTCCGGGCGGACTCGGTTCGTGGCGTCTGTCAGTCCGGGATGGCACGCTTGTCGTGTGACCGAGATTGACGCAAAGATCGATGCTCTCGTCCCCGCCTGGCTTCACCTGCCCGACATCGCGGAAGCCCTCGATGTCGAGGTGACGCGCGTGCGGCAGTTGGTGAAGGAAGGGCAGCTCATCGCCGTGCGCCGCGGTGAGAACAGGACACTCCAGGTGCCCGCCGCCTTCATCGACGGCGGCAAGGTCGTCAAGGGCCTCGCCGGGACCCTGACGCTGCTGAGGGACGACGGCTTCACCGACGAAGAGATGCTCGAATGGCTCTTCACTTCCGACCCGACCCTGCCGGGCACGCCCGCGCAGGCGCTCAGCGAGAATCGCGGCACGGAGGTGAAGCGCCGGGCCCAGGCGCTCGCCGTCTGATCCACTCACCATTCGCGGTGTGCGGCGGTGCCTTCATGGCCGCGTGGCGGTCCCGGTACCTCCGCACACCGCCGACCCGACGGGGGGACTTCCCATGCCCGAGGCCACGCCCGATGCCATGTCAGGGGCCTGTGTGTCCGCCGTGCCCGGGGCCCGTGCGTCGCTCTCCGACGCCCGGCTCTATCTCTGCACGGACGCGCGCAGGCGGCAGGGAGATCTTCCCGAGTTCCTGGACGCCGTGCTCGCGTCCGGTGTGGACATCGTGCAGCTGCGGGACAAGGGCATGGAGGCGGCCGAGGAACTGGAGCACCTCCAGGTCTTCGCGGACGCCTGCCGCCGTCATGGCGCGCTGCTCGCCGTGAACGACCGCGCCGATGTGGCGCATGCCGCCGGCTCCGACGTACTGCATCTGGGACAGGGCGATCTGCCCGTTCCCGCGGCCCGCGCGATCCTCGGGGACATCCCGCTGATCGGCCGTTCCACCCATGCCGAGGCCGAGGTGGACGCCGCCGCCGTCGAGCCGGGCGTGGACTACTTCTGTACGGGCCCGTGCTGGCCCACTCCGACCAAGCCGGGCCGTCATGCGCCCGGGCTCGATCTGGTGCGCCACGCCGCCGCGCTGGGCACGGACCGGCCGTGGTTCGCGATCGGCGGTATCGACGCGGCCAATCTCGATCAGGTGCTGGACGCCGGTGCCCGCCGGATCGTCGTCGTACGGGCGATCACCGAGGCCGACGATCCGGCCGCGGCGACGGCCGGCCTGGCCAAGCGCGTACGGGAACGGGCCGTGTGACGAGACGAACGGGCCGTGTGACGCGATCGTTAATCCGGGCATATACCCCCGTCCGGTTGGGGGACCGCCACGCCCTCGATAACCTGCCCCTATGGCCTCCGGCACAGCTTCGACCAGATCAGATCACGCACTGACCGTGCGTGATCTGCTCGCGACCGGCAAGACATCGTTCTCGTTCGAGTTCTGGGCGCCCAAGACCGAGAAGGGCGAGCGCAATCTCTGGAACGCGCTGCGCCGGGTCGAAGCGGTGGCGCCCAGCTTTGTCTCCGTGACCTATGGCGCGGGCGGTTCCACCCGGGCGGGCACGGTCAAGGCCACGGAGCGCATCGCCTCCGACACCACACTCACGCCGGTCGCGCATCTCACGGCCGTCGGCCAGTCCGTCGCCGAACTGCGCAATATGGTCGGGCAGTACGCCGACGCAGGGATCCGCAACATCCTCGCCGTACGGGGCGATCCGCCCGGCGATCCCATGGGCGAGTGGGTCAAGCACCCGGACGGTGTCCGCTACGCCGCCGAACTGGTCAGGCTGATCAAGGAGTCCGGCGACTTCTGTGTCGGAGTGGCGGCCTTCCCGGAGATGCATCCGCGCTCGTCCGACTGGGAGACCGACACCAGGCACTTCGTGGACAAGTGCCGCGCGGGCGCCGACTACGCGATCACGCAGATGTTCTTCGAACCGGACGGATATCTGCGGCTGCGCGACCGGGTCGGCGCAGCCGGTTGCGCGACACCGATCATTCCCGAGATCATGCCGGTCACCAGCGTCCGGATGCTGGAGCGGCTGCCGCAGCTCAGCACCGCGGTCTTCCCGGCCGAACTGAAAGAGCGGATCCTCTCCGTCAAGGACGATCCCGCCGCTGTACGCTCCATTGGCATCGAGTTCGCGACGGAGTTCTGCGCGGAGCTGCTCTCCGAGGGTGTTCCCGGCTTGCACTTCATCACCCTCAACAACTCCACCGCAACGCTCGAAATCTACGAGAATCTCGGACTGCACGAGCAGTCGTGACCGGTCGTACCCGCCCTGTCCCGGGCTGGTGGCCGCAGGAGAGGGGCGGGCATGGGCTGGACGGTCCTCTACATCGCATTCGGCATCGTGGCGTTGTGGCTGCTGGGCGAGGTGCTGCTCCAGTACAAGGCGCGACTGCGCTGGCGACTGCTCGCCTTCAGCGGCTTCATGGGCGTGGTTCTCGGTGTGCTGCTGCCCTCCGTCCTGGTCATCGCACTGGGTGCGGTCGCGTTCGCGGTCGGTCAGACCTATGTGACGCTCTCCTTCCGCCGTGGCTTCTCCACCGGCTGGGCGATAGGCGGCAGTCCGGGGGCCAGCCGCCGCCGGAAGGACACCGGCGGCCCGGACGCCGAGCGTGAACCGTCGCTGGAGGTATCGGATCTCGAAGTCTCCGATCTGGAGGTGCCGGATCTGGAGTACCAGCCGGTGGCCGGGCCCGCGGAGACCACCGCGCCCTACGATCCCAAGCAGGTCTACGAACCGGAGCCGATGCCCGACGACACCGGGCAGTACGGCATCTACAACGACTACGACGCGCCGGCCCATGAC
Source organism: Streptomyces sp. MnatMP-M17 (assembly GCF_900091995.1). Lineage (GTDB taxonomy): Bacteria > Actinomycetota > Actinomycetes > Streptomycetales > Streptomycetaceae > Streptomyces. The sequence goes on along the minus strand of NZ_FMDK01001191.1, from coordinate 855 downwards.
GCACAGCAGCAGGGCCACCCGCAGCAGCCCGGCGCGAACGGATGGGGCAGCGGCGGATACGAGGCGTATCCCGGCTATCAGCCGACGGCCGACCAGGGCGGCTATCAAGGACAGGGCGGTTACGCGGCGCACGGCGCCTATGCGAGCCAGGACGCCTACACCGGCCAGGACGCCTACCACCCGGGCCACTCGGGCGAGCACACCTACGCGAGCCAGGAGAACTACGCCGGCCAGGATGTCTACGGGCAGCAGTACGACTACGGAAACGGCCAGCAGCAGTACACCGGCTACTCCGACCCGTACGCCGAGTCGGCCAACGGCGGTCAGCAGTACGGCTCGTACGACAGCTTCGGCGGCCAGCAGCAGTACGCCGACCCGTACGGCGGCCAGCAGCAGTACGGCGCCGAGACTCCGCCCGGCGGTGTCTGGGTCCCGCAGCAGCGCGAGGGCGAGCAGCAGGCTCCGCCGGTACCGCAGCAGCAGCCCCAGCAGCAGGGCTACGACCCCGACTACAACGAGCAGCAGTACCGCTACTGAAGGCCCATCGGATCTGAAGGTCAGATCTGACGGTCAGGTCCGACGGTCCGTCAGGAAACCGGCAGGCCGGCCCGCCGACTCACTGCGAGCCCCGGAAACCGGCGCCCTCGACGATCAGTCCCGCCACCAGCGCTCCGGACATCCCGGCATGCGGGAGCCCGCCGCCCGGATGCGCCCAGCCGCCCGCGAGATACAGCCCGGACAGCCGGGTGGTGTTCGACGGATGGAGCAGGCGTCCCGCCGCTCCGGCCAGCGCGGGCGCCGGCACCGAGCCACCGGCCGCACCCGTCTGCGCCGCGGTGTCGGCGGGCGGCCGTA
>NZ_FMDK01001193.1 GCF_900091995.1 Streptomyces sp. MnatMP-M17 | reverse complement strand
CGCCGCCGCGCCGCCTTCGCCGTCCCGCGCGCGCCCGCCCCGCGTCCGCCCCGCGCGCCACCGTGTTCCAACAAGTCGGCCGGTGGTGCCACCCGTCCCGCAGGCGTTTGGCATGTGCCCACTCCATCCGGACCATTCAGTCTGTTCGTTCCGTTCCGTTCCGACCGTCGCACCCCCCACCCCGAGGTAGAGCAAGCCGTGTCCGTCCCGTTCCCGCCCTCCGCCGCGTCCCGGTCCGCCGATCCGGCCGACTTACCGCCCGCGTCGAAGGGCGCTTCAGAGGGTGCGTCAGAGGAGGAGAGGTCTTGTCGTGTCACCCGGTCCGGTGAACTGGCCGTACAGCGCATACCACTTGCCTGGGTGAAGGCCGCGCCCGAACCGGGTCGGCTCTGTCCGGGCCGATTTCTCCGTGCGGCCCATATGGGCTGCTACGGCCGGGAGTTCGCGATGCGCCGCGTGTTCGTCCGTCGGCTGTGAGCCGACCGGTCCGCTGTGAGCCGGCCGACGGTCCGCTGTGAGCCGGCCGAGCGGGTTCGGCGCGCGCCCGTCCCTCCCAACCTTCCTCCTCCTGGTCGTTCCTCGTAGTTCCTCGTCGTTCCTCCCGAGACTCCGGAGCCGTGTCATGACCGTGCCCCCCACCACCCGGCCCGCCGCCAACGGGCGTCCCGCCTCCGCCGTCGACGCGAGCGCCATCCTGCGGCGGCAGCGCGCCCGGGAATCCTCCGCCCGTACGTACGCCCGTTCCTTCCCGATCGTTCCCGTCCGCGCCAAGGGCCTGACGATCGAAGGGACCGACGGCCGCCGCTATCTCGACTGCCTCTCCGGCGCCGGAACGCTCGCGCTCGGCCACAACCACCCGGTCGTACTGGAGGCCATCCGCCGTACGGTCGACAGCGGCGCGCCGCTCCATGTCCTCGACCTCGCGACGCCGGAGAAGGACGACTTCACCGACGCGCTCTTCGCCACCCTGCCGAGCGCCTTCGCCGACCGCGCGCGGATCCACTTCTGCGGACCGGCCGGTACGGACGCGGTGGAGGCGGCGCTGAAGCTGATGCAGACGGCGACCGGGCGGAGCGGGCTGCTCGCGTTCACCGGTGCGTACCACGGGATGACGGCGGGAGCGCTCGCGGCGACCGGCAGTGTCGCGGTCAAGGAGCGGGTGGCGGGCGGTGGCGCGGAGGTGACGCGGCTGCCGTATCCGTACGCGTACCGCTGCCCGTTCGGGATCGGCGGCGAGCGCGGGGCCGTGCTGTCGGCGACGTATACGGAACGGCTGCTCGACGATCCGGCGGGCGGTGTCGTACCGCCCGCCGCGATGATCCTCGAAGCCGTCCAGGGAGAGGGCGGCGCGGTGCCGGCGCCGGACGGCTGGCTGCGCGAGATGCGGCGGATTACGGCAGAGCGGGAGATTCCGCTGATCGTGGACGAGGTTCAGACGGGCGTCGGCCGTACCGGCGCGTTCTGGGCGGTCGAGCACAGCGGGATCGTGCCGGACGCGATGGTGCTGTCGAAGGCGATCGGCGGGAGTCTGCCGCTGGCGGTGATCGTGTACGACGAGAAGTACGACGGCTGGCTGCCCGGCGCCCACACCGGGACGTTCCGCGGGAACACGCTGGCGATGGCCACGGGCGCGGCGACGCTGCGGTACGTGGCGCGGGAGGGCCTGGTCGAACGCGCGGCGACGGTGGGCGCGCGGATGACGGCGCGGCTGGAAGGGCTGCGCTCGGAGCTGCCGGTGATCGGCGACGTACGGGGACGTGGTCTGATGATCGGCATCGAACTGATCGACCCGGAGGGACCGTTGGACTCCTGCGGCGCCCGTCCGGTCGCGCCGGAACTGGCGGAACGGGTTCGCGCGGCGTGCCTCGACCGCGGCCTGATCGTCGAACTGGGCGGACGGTTCGGCTCCACGGTACGGCTGCTGCCGCCGCTCGTGATCACGGACGGACAGACGGAGGCGGTGCTTGAGCGCCTGGCGGACGCGATGGAGGCGGCGTCGGGGGCCGGATCGGTGCCGGTGCCGGCGCCGGTGCAGCAAGGCCGGCGCTCGTGACGACGGACGTGGCGGGTCCGGGCGGCGCGGGCGGTCCGGGCGGTCCG
>NZ_FMDK01001194.1 GCF_900091995.1 Streptomyces sp. MnatMP-M17 | reverse complement strand
GGCCGCTGCCGGCCGTGCCACGCGCCGCGCCACGGCGCCGCCTGCGCGCCGCGCCCCCGTTGCCCACGCTCGCCACGAGCCCGACGAACGCGATCGTCGCCATGACCACGACGACCGCGATCCCCAAACCAGTCATCGATCCCACCCGTCCTTCTGTTCCCCCGTAGCGAAGCCCGCCGCGCTCCCTCGCGCGACGTCATCGCTTCATTGCTTCGTTACTGCGTTCCTGCGTTGCTGCGTTGCTTCGTTCATGAACCTCGTGCGTGACTGGGGTGTCCCCCCGGCGTCCGCGGCCCAAAGCTGACTTGAGCAACTCCAGAGGTTCGGCACAGGATGGCCGCCATGACCAAAGAATGGCTCGGCGGCACGACGATCTTCGCGGAGATGTCGGCGCTGGCGGTACGGACCGGAGCGATCAACCTCGGCCAGGGCTTCCCCGACACCGACGGCCCGGAGGAGATCAGGGAAGCCGCGGTCCGCGCGCTGCGCGACGGACGCGGCAACCAGTACCCGCCGGGCCCGGGCGTACCCGAGCTGCGTACCGCCGTCGCCGCGCACCAGCGGCGCTTCTACGGCCTGACGTACGACCCGGACGCCGAGGTCCTCGTCACGGCGGGCGCCACGGAGGCGATCGCGGCGGCGCTGCTCGCACTGGTCGAGCCGGGTGACGAGGTGATCGCGCTGGAGCCGTACTACGACTCGTACGCGGCCTGTATCGGCATGGCGGGCGGCACACGCGTCCCGGTCACCCTGCGCCCGCACGACGGCGCGTACCACCTGGACCTCGACGAACTGCGCGCCGCCGTCACCGGCCGCACCCGGCTGATCCTGCTCAACACCCCGCACAACCCGACCGGCACGGTCCTCGGCCGCGAGGAACTGGCGGCCATCGCCGAACTCGCTGTCGAACGCGATCTGCTCGTCGTCACCGACGAGGTCTACGAACACCTCGTCTTCGAGGGCGAGCACGTACCGATCTCAAGCTTCCCGGGCATGCGCGAACGCACCTTGACGATCAGCTCCGCCGGCAAGACATTCTCCTTCACCGGCTGGAAGGTGGGCTGGGTGACGGGACCGCCCAAGCTGGTGACAGCCGTCCGGTCCGCCAAGCAGTTCCTGACCTATGTGGCCTCGGGACCGTTCCAGTACGCGATCGCGGAAGCCCTGCGCCTCCCCGACAGCTACTTCGAGGAAATCCGCACCGACCTGCGCGCCAAGCGCGACGTACTCTCCGCGGGCCTCACCGCGGCCGGCTTCGAGGTCTACCGCCCGTCCGGCACCTACTTCGTCACCACCGACATCCGACCCCTGGGCGAAACCGACGGCTTCGCCTTCTGCCGCGCCCTCCCGGAACGCTGCGGCGTCGTCGCCGTCCCCAACTCCGTCTTCTACGACGACCCCGACGCCGGCCGCACCCAGGTCCGCTTCGCCTTCTGCAAGCAGAAGGGTGTCTTGGATGACGCAGTGGACCGTCTCAAGCAACTGGTGCACTGAAGGCGAGCCAAACGGACTGCTGTGAATACAGGGCCAGGCCTCCGCCGGCAGACGGGCCGGGCTCTGCATGGCGATGAGCTACTCAGTGTCCTTCGGATGCCGAGTCGACGCTAGACGCCGGGGACACGGCACGGCCCGGCCGGGCCGTGATCGTGGTGATCGCGGCCCCACCGGGCTCCTGTCGTTCCGCGGGTGCCTGGGCTCGGCTCAGGCGTCCTCGGGCTTCTCGTCGCCCGGCTCAAGGCCGAGCTGCTCCACGAGCCACTTGTCGAACTCGATCGAGGCCCGCACCCAGCTCACCGTCGACGACACGAAGTGCTCCAGGCTGACCCCCATGCCGATCAGCATCTGGGCCTCGCCGATGAGCCGGACGGTGGGCGGGCCGTCGCCCTCCTCGTGGATGTGCGTGTAGACCTTGGGCCACAGCGTGCGACGGTTCCAGTCGTCGATCGCGTCCAGGACCCTGGACTTGTCCGTGATGGGGTGCGGCCGGTCGTAGAACGTCCGCACCGAGAAGACCTGCTGGTCCTCCTCACCGCGGAACATGAAGTACGTACGGAATTCCTCCCACGGCGCCGCGAGGTCACCCTCGTCGTCGACGACGTACTTCAGCTCCATCTGTTCGAGGAGCTGCTTGACCAGATCCTGATCAGGGACGACGGGGCCCGCCGGTCCTGCACCCTGCGGTTGGGGCTGGCCCCCGAAATTCGGAATCGAGGACGGGTCGATGCTCACCGTGTATTTCCCTTCGTACGGTTCCTGCCATCCTCCCCCATCCCCGGAGGGCCCTGGCAACCCCGGCCACCCTTCAGCGGGTCACGGGTTCGCCATCCGGTCCGTGAGCTGCCAGACGCCCGTCGAGGGATTCCGAGTGTGTTCCGCGCCGGACGGGTCGATTTCCGGGCCAGCTCCCTCGCCTGCGTTTGAGGGCCGAGGTCACCAGGTTCAACCAGAGCCTGCGAGTCACGTACCGCTCGCCGGAAGAACTCGAACGCGTCCACCACTGTCGACTTCCCCGAAGCGTTCGCCCCGAAGATCGCCGCCACGGGCACCGCCGGCCGGTGGTCCTCACCGTACGTCGGTACGAGGTTCAGCTCCTGGGGGTTCGCGAAGAGAGCCGTGATTGGCCACACGAAAGCTCAGCAGCACGGACCATGCACCCCCTAAATCGCCCTTGTGAACAAGTGAATCGCAAGAAGCCCGGAACAAGGCGATGGTAGTTCCCATCACCAACCCGAACAGGCCCGCCACCCGAGCGGGTGACGGGCCTGTCGGCAGCCGCAAGCACCGGAGCAGCGGCGGCACCGGCCGCTACAGCGGCTTGCCC
>NZ_FMDK01001196.1 GCF_900091995.1 Streptomyces sp. MnatMP-M17 | reverse complement strand
GTAGGAGCCGTACGACATCGGCGGGCTGCCAGCCGCGCTCCCAGGCCAGCCGTACGAACCCGACGCCGCGCAGCCGCAGTTCGGCATCGGCCGCCGGATCGGCGGCGAGGAGCGAGGCACCGGTGTCGAGGCCCTCGCTCCGCTCGCCGTCCGCCGTGGACAGCACGGCGTGCAGGGCCCGTTCGACGGTCCCTGCACCCACGTCGGCGGCACCCGCGTCGGCGGCATCCGTGTCACTCATGGCTCCGATGATCCCAGGTGCGGCCGGTGGGCCTGGGCCGGTGTCAGGTCAGGGCGGCCAGCTCTGTCCACAGGCTGTGGACAACTGTTCTCGGCCACCCGCCGCCGGCCGGCGAACTCGCACCACACCACCTTTCCCCGTACCGGGCCCGCGTGGTCGCCCCAGTCCGCCGCCAGGGCCGTGACCAGCAGCAGGCCCCGGCCCTCTGCCGGATCCGAGGCGTCCACGCCGGCCGGCGCCGGCCCTACGGGCCATCTCGGTGGTGTCCGGGACGGGTCGGCGACCTCGACCCGCAGCCGGTTCTCCGTACGCAGGATCCTGAGGGAGACCGGACCGCGGGTGCAGCCGCAGAGACAGACGCCGTGGCGTACCGCGTTGGTGACGAGTTCGCTGACCACCAGTTCGACGGTGGCGGTCAGTTCGGCGTCGACGCGGCGCAACGCGAGCACCTCGCGGGTGTGACGGCGCGCCCTGGAAGCCGCTTCCGGCTTGTGAGGAAGCGGGATCCGGGTCAGGGGCAGCCAGGACCGGCCGGAGTCGTAGACGCCGTGCGCGAGTCCATTGTCAGTGGGCATCGTTACTCTCGGACATCAAAGGATTACTGAGAGCAATCTATGGTGCACGAGAGGAGTCAGTTGTGCCACGTCATCCGTTTCCGAGGTCAGGGCGTGATCACCAACTTCCCGTTCGCATGGCCTTTCTCGCTCGTCTCCTGGGCCTCCGCCGCGTCCGCGAGCGGAAAGGTCCCGGCGATCCGGAGCCGCAGGCCGCCCTCCGCCGCCAGGCGGACGTTCTCGGCCAGGGCGGCGCGCTTGCTGCCGGGCGCGGTGACACCGGCGGAGAAGGTCACTCCGTGGCCGGCCGCGTCCGGATCGGCGATGGTGATGATCCGGTCCGTCGTGCCGCCGCGCAGCTCGATCGAGTCGGGCAGCGCGCCTTTGCCCGCCACGTCGAAGACCGCGTCCACGCCTTGAGGCGCGACCGCGCGGACGCGCCCGACGAGACCGTCGCCGTAGGTCACCGCGGTGGCGCCCAGCGAGCGGAGGTAGTCGTGGTTGGCGGGAGACGCCGTGCCGATCACGGTCGCGCCGCGCGCCACCGCGAGCTGGACGGCCACGGAGCCGACGGCACCCGCCGCGCCGTGCACCAGCAGGGTCTCGCCCTTGTGCACCGCGAGCTGGTCGAGCACGCGCCGGGCCGTCTCGCCCGCGACAGGGATCGCCACGGCCTCCTCCCATCCCAGGGAGTCGGGCTTGGGTACGACGGTCTCGGCAAGGGCGTACTGGGCATAGGCGCCGGTCGTGGTCCAGCCCACCACCCTGTCGCCGACGGCGACTTCGGTGACGCCCTCGCCCGTCTCGTCCACGACTCCGGCGCACTCCGAACCGGGGATGGCGGGCAGCCGTGTGGAGAAGAGCTGTTCCATCCATCCGTGGCGGATCTTGTAGTCCATCGGGTTGACGCCGGCCGCCCGGACCGCCACGCGGACCTCGCCGGGTCCCGCGTGCGGTTCCTCGACGTTCCGGGTGTGCAGGACGTCCGAGCCGCCGAACTTCTCGAACACAACCGCTTCCATATCCGCATCCCTCCCGTGTCCGTGCGGGCCGTGGCCATGGCCATGGCCATATCTCCGATCCTCCCGTCGTCCGGCCCGGACCGCCTTCCGGGCGGGCGCCCGGGCGATGTCAGACCCGGCTGCGAGACTCGGTGTATGACCGGGAGATGGGCTCTGGCACCGGCGGAGGGCGGCGGCGCGCTGCTGGCTCCGCTGGGCGAGGACGGCCGGGCGGCGGGGCCCGTGCT
>NZ_FMDK01001227.1 GCF_900091995.1 Streptomyces sp. MnatMP-M17 | reverse complement strand
CCGGCGCAGGTCCAGAGCCGGATCAACAACTACCAGCGCTTCACCCAGATCCTGGGCGTCGCTCCGGGCAACAACCTCTACTGCTGACGGCGGGCTGTCTCCAGGTGCGCGGTTCCGGAGCCTCCGGGACCGCGCACCGCGCTGTTGCACTGCCGCATTGCCGCACTGTCAGTCGTGCGGCGGCGTTCCCGTGACCAGATGGTCGGCGTGATTGAGGGCCTCGATCGCCAGCCTCCGCAGATGGCCGTCCCGCAGTGTGTATATCGAACGCCGGCCGTCCTTGCGCACCTGGACCAGTCCCGCGAGCCGCAGCTTCGCCAGATGCTGGCTGACCGCCGGGCGGGCCGCGCCGCAGCTGTCCGTGAGCGTGTTCACATCGGCCTCGCCCTGGGTCAGGGACCACACCAGGTGGAGCCGGGTGGGGTCGGCGAGCAGGGCGAAGACGCCGGCCGCCGCGTCGAACTGCGGGGCGCCTGGAGTGTGCCGTTGCGACTCGGGCGCAACTGGGGGCGGATTGCTCGCTGGCATCTCCCCATCGTAGGACCACGGCGGAGACCGCCGACTCGACAGGTGCATTGGTGCGCGCTTAAATACGTATGAGTAGTGACGCACATCCACGGTGACTGTCCCTCCCGGCGATCTTCCCGACAGGAGAGCCGCATATGAACGCTCCTCATACGCACCCTCATGACCATGACCACGACCACGACCACGGCTCGGGTCGGACGGCGCGGCTGAAGCATCGGGCGGCGCATCTCGTCAAGCCGCACTCCCATGAGGCGTCGGACAAGGTGGACTCCGCCATGGAGTCCTCGGCCGAGGGAATGCGGGCTCTCTGGATCTCCCTGGCCGTTCTGGGTGTCACCGCGCTCCTCCAGACCGTCGTCGTCGTGATGTCCGGCTCCGTGGCCCTGCTCGGCGACACCGTCCACAACTTCGCGGACGCGCTGACGGCGCTGCCTCTCGGCGTGGCGTTCGTCCTCGGCCGGCGCGCGGCGACACGCCGGTACACCTACGGCTACGGCCGGGCCGAGGATCTGGCAGGCCTCGCCATCGTGCTCACCATCGCCGCGTCGGCGGCGTTCGCGGCGTACCAGGCCGTCGCGCGGCTGCTCGATCCGCGTGACATCTCCCATCTCGGCATCGTCGCCGTCGCGGCGGTCGTCGGGTTCATCGGCAACGAGTGGGTGGCCCGCTACCGCATCCGTGCCGGGAAGAGGATCGGCTCCGCCGCGCTGGTCGCCGACGGTCTGCACGCCAGGACCGACGGCTTCACCTCCCTGGCCGTCCTGCTGGGCGCGGGCGGCGCGGCCCTCGGTCTGCGCTGGGCCGATCCGGTGGTCGGTCTGCTGATCACCGCCGCCATCCTGCTGGTGCTCAAGGACGCCTGCCGGGAGGTCTTCCGGCGCGTGATGGACTCCGTGGACCCCGTACTGACCGATACGGGCGAAGCCGCCGCGCGCGAGGTCTCCGGCGTGCTGGCGGTGACGGATCTGCGGATGCGCTGGATCGGCCACCGGCTGCGCGCCGAGATCACCGTCGTGGTCGACGGCGCGCTGAGCGTCTGGCAGGCGCACGCGGTCGCCGTCGAGGTCGAACACGCCCTGCTGCACTCGGTGCACAGACTTACCGCCGCGCTGGTCCATACCGATCCGGCCGCCACGCCCGGCACCGAGGATCCGCACCGGAAGCTGGCCCACCACCTGGCACGAGCCGTGTGAACGTCTGGTTCCTCGTCCACGGGACACGGGACCTCTGGTTCCTCCTCCACGGGCCGGTTACCGTCCTGGGATGTCCGACTTCGATCCCGCCTCGCCCGCGTTCCTCGCCGATCCCTATCCCGTCTACGCCGAGCTGCGGGCCCGTGGCCGGGCGCACTACTACGAGCCGAGCGACCAGTGGCTCGTACCGCACCACGCGGATGTGTCGGCGCTGCTGCGGGACCGGCGGCTCGGCCGTTCCTACGGGCACCGGTTCAGCCACGAGGAGTTCGGCAGAACCGCGCCGCCCTCCGGCCATGAGCCCTTCCACGAGCTGAACGACCACGGGATGCTGGAACTGGAGCCACCGGACCACACCCGTATCCGGCGTCTGGTCTCACAGGCGTTCACACCGCGTACGGTCGACCGGCTCAAGCCGTATGCGCGCGCACTCGCGGCCGGACTGGTCGAG
>NZ_FMDK01001198.1 GCF_900091995.1 Streptomyces sp. MnatMP-M17 | reverse complement strand
TGGCGCCTGTCCGGTGGAACTCCTTCCACCGGACAGGCGCCCGCCGCATTCCGGGTTCGCCGCACTCCGGGCCCGGCCCGGCGGCGGCCTCTCCGTCAGGCCACGTTCTCCTTCTCCCGTGCCGTGGCGCGCAGCAGGCCCTCGGGCAGGGCCAGATTCCATGCCGTGATCACCGGTCGGCCGTGTTCCGTGCCCAGCCGGGAGAGAGTCCCGGTGGCGAGCAGGAAGAGCGCTCCCGCGGCCGGCGCGAGTCCCAGATAGCGGGCGGTGAGCACCCGGAGGAAGTGGGCGTGCGAGACGAGGGCGACATCCTCGTCGCTCGAATCGAGCGCCTCCAGGGCCTCGGTGAGTACACGGTCGGCGCGGTGCCCGACCTCCGCGGGACTCTCCCCGGGCTGGCTCGCCGGGCCGGGCACGACTCCGTCGGTCCACAGATCCCAGCCGGGCCGCGTGCGATGGATCTCGGCGGTCGCGATGCCCTCGTAGCCGCCGTAGTTCCACTCGCGCAGATCCGGCGTGACACGGAAGGCACCGAGCCCGGCCAGCTCGGCGGTGCGGCGCGCGCGGGTCATGGGGCTGACGAGGGTGAGACCGATACGGCGCTCGCGCAGCAGCGGCACCAGCGAGCGGGCCTGGCTCTCGCCGCGCTCGGTCATAGGCAGATCGGTGTAGCTGGTGTGCTGCCCGGACAAGGACCAGGTGGTCTCTCCGTGCCGTACGAGGATCAACTCACCCATGAGTGCCGCCCACTTCCCGCTCTCCGCGCCCGATCGCACCACGGGCCGCCATAGGACGCCATGGGTCGCCATGGGCCCGCAAACCCCAGTGTCCCCGCTTTCGGTGTCCGGTACCCGGCGGGAATGCCACCGGCGGGCGTCGCGTTACACGGACGTACTACTTGATGGAAGCGAATTCCACCATCAGGAAGGATTTTTTGTATGAAGCCCCGTATTCACCCCGTCTCCCGTCCGGTCGTCTTCCGGGACCGTGCCGGCGGAGCCGCCTTCCTGACCCGTTCCACCGCGGACTCGACCGAGCGCGTGGAGTGGGAGGACGGCCGCACCTACCCGGTCATCGACGTGGAGATCTCCTCCGCGAGCCATCCCTTCTACACCGGCAAGGGCCGTGTGGTGGACACCGCGGGCCGGGTGGAGCGCTTCGAGCGCCGCTACGGCTCCGGACACCAGGAGCCGCGGAGCTGACCGCACGACCGGTATGTCCGTGAGGGCCGGGCGGCGATCCCTGAAGAGGATCGCCGCCCG
>NZ_FMDK01001199.1 GCF_900091995.1 Streptomyces sp. MnatMP-M17 | reverse complement strand
CCGTCGGGGGTGACGGTGGTGCCACGGGCGTTGAAGACCGACTTGGCGGTGGCGGCGGCTTTGCGTCGCTGGCCGGCCCGCTGGGCGCGGTCCTGAGCCTGCGCCTTGGACTGCGCGGCCATGGCGTTGGCCGCTGCGGCCTGCGCCGCGAGGTCGGCGGCGTCGGTGGCTGCCGCGTGATCCATGACGACCCCCACGGCGCCGGACAGCAGATCGGTGAGGTTATCCGGCACGGGCAGGGCGGGGGCCACGGTGTCCAGAGCGTCGCACCATTTTTGAGCGTGCGCGAGCATGGTCGTGGCGTCGTGGTCGGCGCACTGGTGGGCTGCGGTCCAGATGCGGGTGAGGGTGGCCAGCAGGTTTGCGCCCAGCACCTTTTCGCACAGATCGGCGACGGCCCGGGTCTCGTCGGCGTCCAGGATGCCGACGTCACGGCGGCCGAGGACCAGGGCCGCCACGGAGGCGGCGTGCTCGATGCCCTGGAGGGTGGGGTGGGCGATGTCGGGCATGACCAGGGTTCGGGCACTGGTGCGCAGGTACGTGCGGTCCGTGGGCCGCGTGATCAGGTGCGCGCCTTCGACGCGGCTCTCCTCCAGCAGGAGCGCGGCCTCGACGACACGGGGGTTCGCTCCGGCAGGCTTCGTCCAGACGGAGTGGGCCGCGTGCGCGGCCTCGTGGACGAACACTCCCCAGGCAGCGGGATACCGCTCCTCGTCGCCCACGATCCGCGGATGGATCTCGTGGGGCTGGAGCGGGGCGAACAGGCCGGCGTCGAACTCGACCTCGCCCAGAGTGGGGAAGAACGCGGCCGGTGCGCCGCTGCGCGTGCCGGGGCGGCAGGTGACGAGGAGGTCCTGGCGGCCGGAGAGGGCGACCAGGCGATCGCCGAGTTCGGCTCCCACGCGCAGCCACAAGTGCGGGGAGGAACGGGGTCGCGCGGGCGGGGCGCCGTCGTCGTCCCATCGCGCGAGGTCGGCGTCGTCGTCCGGCGTGGTGGCGGGGGGCTGGACGTGGTGGCGGGCGCTCATCGCGAGCGGCCCCGGTGTGCGGAGCCGGCGTGGCCCGGGGGCT
>NZ_FMDK01001200.1 GCF_900091995.1 Streptomyces sp. MnatMP-M17 | reverse complement strand
GTCCCCACCGGCGAGGCGGTGGTGCCCCGCTGGCCCGTGGCCGGCGCCGTCCGGCCGTGGATCGGCGGCGATCTGGTCGACGCGTGCCAGGACATGCTGGACCGGACTCCGGGCGGTGAGATCCAGGTGTGCGACGAGACCCGCCGGCTGACCGAACCGCTCGTCACCTACCACCATGTAAGGAAGTCTCCCTCGAACTGGCAGGTCCGGGCGGTCAGCAGCGTCACGGGGGGCACCGAGAAGCTCTGCGCGGCGCACGCGGGCGAGCGCGAATGCGAACTGGACCTGATGCACGGCATGTTGCGGCGCACCCAGCGCCGTTCGCTACCGCATCTGATCACCGTGCTGGGCGAGTCCGGATTCGGCAAGACACGGCTGCTGATGGAGTTCCAGCGCCGGCTCGCGGCCGAGCGGGACGACGTACGGGTGCTGGCCGGTACGGTTCCGCGGCCGGGCACCGGCAGCCCGCTGGCCGTGCCCTCGGAGATGTTCGCCATGTACTGCGGGATAACCGGCCAGGACACGGAGGACGCGGCGCTCCACAAGGCCGAGGACGCGCTGCTGCGGCTCACCGGCCGTACGGACGACGCGCGGGCGATGCTCTCCCTGCTGCGTCCGCTGATCGCCGCGGTCCCTCACTCGCACCGCGCGCCCTTCACCGACGAAGTGCTGGCGGCCTGGCGGGACTTCCTCATCAAGGCGGCGCGCGAACAGCTGCTGGTGCTCATCTGGGACGACCTGCACCACGCCGACGACATCCTGCTGGAGACGGTCGAGCATCTCACCGAGAGCTGCGCCGACGTCCCGCTGCTCAATGTCGCCGGCGCCCGCGCCCTTCTGCTCGAACGCCGTCCCGACTGGGCGGGCGGCCGTCAGCACACCATGACCATCAGCCTCGCTCCCGTCGACGGCGACGCGCTGGACCGGCTGCTGAAGTCACTGCTCGTCCCGGACGGCAACGCGGACGTCGCCTAGGGCCTGTCTGACAAATGATCACCCGGTGGGTTCGCGGAGCCACAGGACCAGGGCT
>NZ_FMDK01001202.1 GCF_900091995.1 Streptomyces sp. MnatMP-M17 | reverse complement strand
CCCGCCGGTCATGACGCACTCTCGGTGGCGGTGGCTGACACGGCAGGTCAGCCCGTTGCCTCGGTCGACTCGCTGCGTGTACGGGCCGTATCGCGCGAGCAGTTGAGCGGCGGCGGCACCGGAGTGGCCCGCGACGCGCTGTTCGGAGTGGGATGGGTACCGGTCGCGCCGCCGGCCGAATCCGCCTTCCGTACGGTCGCGTTGGTCGGCCCAAATGTCGTCGGACTCGCCGAAGGACTGGCACGTACGGGCGTCGAGATCGACAGCTACGAGGATCTGACATCGCTCGCGGCCGAGGCGGCGCCGGTGCCGGATACGGTGCTGGTGGGCATGGCCAGTGCGTACGGAGACGAAGTGACCGACTCCGTCCACGCGTTGACCGCCGACGCGCTGGTCCTGGTACAGGAGTGGCTGGCCGAGGAGCGGTTCGCCGGCTCCCGCCTGGTGTTCGTCACCACTGGTGCCGTCGCCGGTGGTGGCGAGGAGGTCGCCGATGTGGCGGCGGCCTCGGTCTGGGGCCTGGTGCGCTCCGCGCAGACGGAGAACCCGGGCTCCTTCGGGCTGGTCGACCTGGACTCCGCAGAGTCCTCGGTGGCTCTGCTGCCGCGAGCACTCGGCGTCGATGAGCCGCAACTGCTCGTCCGCGACGGTGGAATCCGCGCCGGGCGCCTGACCCGAATGACCGAGCCCGGGCCGGAGTCCGAGGCGGGCGGCTCCGCCTGGGATCCCGAGGGTACGGTGCTGATCACCGGCGGCACGGGCGGCCTGGGTGGCGTGCTGGCACGCCATCTCGTCGGCGAGCGCGGTGTGCGGCATCTACTGCTCACCAGTCGTCGTGGACTCGCTGCCGAGGGCGCCGGGGATCTGGCGGCCGAGCTGACCGCCCGCGGTGCGCATGTGTCGGTCGCCGCGTGTGATGTGGCGGATCGCGAGGCACTGGCCGGGCTGTTGGCGTCGGTGCCGTCGGAGCATCCGCTGACCGCCGTGGTCCATACGGCGGGCGTGCTGGACGACGGTGTGATCGGTTCGCTCACGCCGGAGCGGCTGGACCGTGTGCTGCGGCCGAAGGCGGACGCGGCCTGGCATCTGCACGAGCTGACCCGCGACCTTGATCTCGCCGGGTTTGTCGTCTTCTCCTCCGTGGCGGGTGTGTTCGGTGGCGCCGGGCAGGCCAACTACGC
>NZ_FMDK01001203.1 GCF_900091995.1 Streptomyces sp. MnatMP-M17 | reverse complement strand
GCTAACCCCCCGCCACAGCAACAAGGCCCTCGAAGTACAGGGCGGCTCCACCGCCGACAACGCGAACATCGTCCAGTACGACGACTGGGGTGGCAACAACCAGCAGTGGCAGCTCGTCCAGGTCGGCGCCGACAACCCCGGCACGTGCAATCTGCCGTCGACATACCGCTGGTCATCGACGGGCGTGCTGGCTCAGCCCAAGTCGGGGTGGGTCTCGCTCAAGGACTTCACCGTCGTCCCCCACAACGGCAAGCAGCTCGTCTACGCGACGACGCACGACACGGGGACGAGTTGGGGTTCGATGAACTTCAGCCTGTTCACCAACTGGTCGGAGATGGCTTCGGCCAGCCAGAACGCGATGTCGACTGCCACCGTCGCGCCGACGCTCTTCTACTTCGCGCCGAAGAACATCTGGGTGCTCGCCTACCAGTGGGGTGCGACCGCCTTCTCCTACCGGACGTCGAGCGACCCCACCAACCCGAATGGCTGGTCATCACCGAGGGAGCTCTTCTCCGGAAGCATCACCGACTCCGCAACAGGACCCATCGACCAGACGCTCATCGCTGACGGGACGAACATGTACCTGTTCTTCGCCGGTGACAACGGCAAGATCTACCGGGCCAGCATGCCGATCGGGAACTTCCCGAGCAGTTTCGGCACGACCTCGACAGTGATCATGAGCGATACGACGAACAACTTGTTCGAAGCCCCGCAGATCTACAAGCTCCAGGGCCAGAACCGCTATCTCATGATCGTCGAGGCGATCGGCTCGCAGGGCCGCTACTTCCGCTCGTTCACGGCCACCAGTCTGAACGGCTCATGGACACCCCAGGCCGCGACCGAGAGCAACCCCTTCGCCGGCAAGGCCAACAGCGGCGCCACCTGGACCAACGACATCAGCCATGGCGAACTGATCCGCACCAGCCCCGATCAGACCATGACCGTCGACCCCTGCAATCTGCAGTTGCTCTACCAGGGACGCAGCCCCAACTCCGGCGGCGACTACGGCCTCCTGCCCTACCGTCCGGGTCTGCTGACACTGCAGCGGTGACGGCGTGACACGAGTCCGGCTCCGGTATGGAGCCGGCGTGGCGGGCTCGGCAGAAGGCCGAGCCCGCCCGGGTCAC
>NZ_FMDK01001205.1 GCF_900091995.1 Streptomyces sp. MnatMP-M17 | reverse complement strand
GTACGCGGCACTGGCGGCCCGGCAGCCGCACGGCCGGCTGGTCGGCGCCGACGAGATCGCCGCGGCCGTCGCGTATCTCGCCTCTCCGGCCGCCGCCTCCACGACGGGCGCCGCCCTGGCGGTCGACGGCGGCATGGACGGACTGCGGCTGCGACCGCGGACGGAGGGCTGAGCCGTGCAGCGCTTCGCCGCCGTGATCAGGCTGCGGCCCGAGAAGGAGCCGGAGTACCGCGCACTGCACGCCGCCGCGTGGCCGGGCGTACTCGCGGCCCTCAAGCGGGCCAACATCGGCAACTACTCCATCTTCCTGCGGGACGGCCTGCTGTTCAGCTACCTGGAGTACACCGGGAGCGACTACGCCGCCGACACCGCGGCGATCGCCGCCGATCCGGTCTCCCGCGAGTGGTGGGCGCTGACCGATCCGTGCCAGCAGCCGCTGGACGGGGTGGCCGAGGGGGAGTGGTGGGCCTCGGCGGAGGAGATCTTCCACCTGGACTGAGGCGGCGCCGGAGTTGCGGGCGGCCCTTCCGCCTCACCGACCAGAAGCCTTGTCACCACGAAGCCTGTCACCACGAAGCCTTGTGATCCCAAAGCCTTGCCACCTCGAAACCCTGCCGACCGACCGAAGGATCGAAGAACGGTGCGCATCGACGCTCATCACCATCTGTGGGACCTCGGAGTGCGCGACCAGCCGTGGACCCACGCCGTGCCCGACCTGCGCCGGACCTTCAACGCCGCCGAACTGCGGCCCGCGCTCGACCGGAACGCCATCGACGCCACCGTCGTCGTCCAGACCATCGCCGTACCGGAGGAGACACCGGAACTGCTCGCCCTGGCGGCCGAGGACCCGCACGTCCGAGCCGTCGTCGGCTGGACGAGCCTGACCGATCCCGGTGTCGCCGGCCGCCTCGCGGAACTGCGCGAACGGCCCGGAGGCTCCGCACTCGTCGGTATCCGGCACGGCATCCAGGACGAGCCCGATCCGGACTGGACGGCGCGTCCCGAGGTCCGTCGCGGTATCGAGGCGGTCGGCGCCGCGGGCCTCGTGTACGAGCTGCTCGTACGGCCCGACCAACTGCCCGCCGCCGTACGGACCGTACGAGAGCTGCCGGACGTGCGCTTCGTCCTGGACCACGCGGGCAATCCGGTCGTCGGCGCGGACGGCCTGGCGCCATGGACCGCGCTGCTGACCGAGCTCGCCGACTGCCCCAATGCCGCCGTGAAACTGTCCGGCCTGGTCACCAGGACCGGCGCCGATCCCGCCCGCGCTCTGCGCCCGTACGCGGACGTACTGCTCGCGACGGTGGGCCCTGACCGCCTTATGTACGGCTCGGACTGGCCTGTCTGTCTGCTCGCGGCCGATTACGACGACGTCCTGGCCGTCGCCGAGACACTCACGGACCAACTCGGCGCCGACGAGCGCGAGGCGGTCTTCGGCACGACGGCCGCGCGCTGGTACGGGATCGCCGCGTGACGGGCCGCAGACTCGGCCGTAACCGCCGGCTCGGCCGTACGGATGTCCGCGTCAGTGCCCTGGGATTCGGCGGCGCTCCCCTCGGCAATCTCTACGCGCCGCTCGGCGACGACCAGGCACGGGCCACGGTCGAGGCCGCCTGGGACGCCGGAGTCCGCTACTTCGACACCGCTCCGCACTACGGTCTCGGACTCTCCGAACGGCGGCTCGGCGCGGCACTCGCCCACCGGCCACGGGCGGAGTTCACCGTCTCCACCAAGGTCGGCCGACTGCTGGAACCCCATCCCGCACCCACCGGATCCGACCTGGCCGCAGGCGGCTTCGCCGTACCGGACACGCTGATCCGCCGTCCCGACTACTCACGTGACGGCGTCCTGCGCAGCCTGGAGGGCAGCCTGACCAGGCTGGGCCTGGACCGCGTGGACGTCGTCTACGTCCACGATCCCGACGACCATCTCGACACCGCCCTCGACCAGGCACTTCCCGCCCTGGCGGCCCTGCGCGACCAGGGCGTCATCGGCGCCGTGGGCGTCGGCATGAACACCGTCGCGCCTCTGCTGCGGATCGTCGCCGAGGCGGACGTGGACGCCGTGATGGTGGCCGGCCGCTGGACATTGATCGACCGTACGGCCCGCCCACTGCTGGACGCGTGCGCGGAGCGCGGCGTCGCGGTGGTCGCGGCGGCTCCGTTCAACTCCGGCCTCCTCAGCCGCCCGTACCCACCCGACGAGGCGTCCTTCGACTACGGCCCGGCCCCCGCCGCCCTGCTCCGCCGAGCCCGCCACCTGGCTGACATCTGCACCGCCCACCACACCACCCTCCCCCACGCCGCCCTCCGCTTCCCACTCCGCGCCCCCGCCGTCCCCACCGTCGTAGCCGGCTTCCGCACCCCCCAAGAAGCCACCTCAGCCGCCCACTGGACAGCCCACGACCTCCCCGCCAACACCTGGTCGGCCCTCGACTCGGCCGCCTGAGCCGCCCGTTCAGATGACAAAGGCCGACTGACAAAGCCGGTGCGGCGGCTCCCTCCGTCAAGGAGTGGAGCCG
>NZ_FMDK01001206.1 GCF_900091995.1 Streptomyces sp. MnatMP-M17 | reverse complement strand
GGCGGTTCCCACGGCGGTACCGCCGGCCGGTCCGCTCCCGAGCCGCAGACCTCCGAGCCGAAGGTGATACCCGGCCTCGGCCCGAGGACCCTCGCCGCCATCCCCCCGGAGACGGACCAGGCCGTCGTGGCGACCGGTGCCGGCAGGGACCGTAACACCGGCACCGTGCTGGTCTATGAACGCGACCCGGTCACCGGCTGGGCACCCGTCAGCGACGTATGGCCCGCCCACAACGCGAAGCGTGGCTGGACCGACGACCACATCCGAGGCGATCTGCGCACGCCGATCGGTGTGTTCGGCCTCACCGACGCGGGCGGTCTGCTGCCTGATCCGGGGACGAGACTCCCGTACGACCGGGGCCCGGCCTTCTCGGTCTCGGGGACCGGTTTCCAGGGCGACTCGCTCGTCGGATCCTTCGACTATGTCGTGGCGATCAACTACAACCGCGTACCGGGCAACACACCGCTGGACTGGACCCGCCCGCTCGGTGCGGACAAGGGCGGCGGCATCTGGCTCCATGTGGACCACGGAGGTCCCACCCAGGGCTGTGTCTCGCTGCCGCGCGGCCGGATGAAGGAGCTGCTGCGCCTGCTGGATCCGATGAAGAAGCCGGTGGTGGTGATGGGAGACGCGGAGTCGCTCAAGCGCTGAGGTCGCCCAAGTACGGACCCGTTTGAGCACGGACCCCGCTCAAGCACGGAGACCGCCGAACCGCGCCGTACGCGGCCGACTCAGCCGGGCACGTCCATACGCTGTGTGCCGACGACCGACAGCAGCCGCAGCGCCTCCTCGGACGGTGAGCCCGGGTCCGCGGTGTAGATCACGACCCGCTGGTCCCGGTCGGTGATGTCGAGGACGTCGCAGTTGACGGTGACCAGGCCGACCAGCGGGTGCTGGAAAGTCTTGCGCGGCGTGGGCTCGGCGCACACGTCGTGGGAGGCCCACAGCCGGCTGAACTCCTCGCTTCCAGCGAGGAGTTCACCGACCAGCTCGGTCACCTCGGGCCGTGACCGGCCATGGTCGCCGAGGTGGCCGCCATCCGGGCCACCGCCGGTACGGGAGCCTCGTACGTCACCGGCACGGTCCTACGGGTCGACGGCGGCGCGCGGGCCTGAGCCACCCGTACGGCGCTCGCCGTCCGCGCGTCCTCCGTCCCGATGCCACACTCGTCGTGCGGCCAGGTGCGGAGCACCACCTTCCGAGCGGTGAGTCGCGTGATCTCACCTGGTCTCACTGAAGGGAGTGGGCGCGATGGAGCGGACCAGGTGCTGTGTGGTGGGCGGCGGCCCCGCCGGGATGGTTCTCGGTCTGCTGCTGGCCCGCGCCGGTGTCGAGGTCACGGTCCTGGAGAAGCACGGCGATTTCCTGCGTGACTTCCGCGGTGACACCGTGCATCCGTCCACCCTGGCCCTGTTGGACGAGCTGGGCCTGGCCGAGCGGTTCGCCCGTCTGCCGCAGCGGCGGGTGACCGCGGTGCAGCTGC
>NZ_FMDK01001208.1 GCF_900091995.1 Streptomyces sp. MnatMP-M17 | reverse complement strand
GGCCGTACCGCCGCCCTGGATCGCCTGGCGGGCCGCCAGCACCGCCACGACGGTGCAGGTGAGTGTCGTACGCCGCCAGGCCAGCCGGGTGCGCTCCGGCTGGAGTCCGGGATCCCGGTCGGGCACCGGGGACGGAGGCACCGGATCCGACGGCCCGGAGGCGCCCGTCGGCATCAGCCCGCCCGGCCCAGCAGCACGATGATCAGCATCACCACGGCCACCAGTCCCACCGCCAGACTCAGCAGCGTCGGAAAGCCGGACACCGGCAGATCCTCGCCGCGCCGCATCGCCAGCTCGCACCGCACCCAGTGGTTGACCGCGCGCAGCGCGCACAGCGCCCCGGCCGCGAGCAGCGCCACCGCGAGCCCGATCCGTACGCCCCAGCGCAGGTCCGGCAGGAACTGGTCGACCGCGAATCCGCCGCCGACCAGCGCGAGCGCCGTACGGATCCAGGCCAGGAAGGTGCGCTCATTGGCCAGCGAGAACCGGTAGTCGGGCGTCTCGCCCTCGTCGCCGATGCGCCCGGGCGCGAACCACAGCCGCAGGCTCCGTACAAAGCCGGTCACGTGCCGCACCCTACGCGCGCGGCGCGTGAGGCGCACGGGAGGCCCTGAGCCGCTCGTAGGCCGCGAGGCCGTCCGGCACCCACTCCCACTCGCCGAGCCGCCGCTCCAGCTCGGCCTCCGTCAGGAAACCGTGCCAGTCGACCTCCTCCACCTGCGGATCGACCGGCAGCGCACAGCGCACCCAGTACACATACGCGCTCTCCCGGACGGATCCGTCCGGCGCGTCGTAGCGGAACGGGAACAGCGGTACGGGACGGTCGAGGCCCGACACGCCGAGCTCCTCCTCGGCCTCCCGCAGCGCCGCCTCGTCATAGCTCTCGCCCGCGCCCACGACACCGCCCACGAACATGTCGTAGAGAGAAGGGAAGACGAGCTTGCCGGCCGTCCGGCGATGGACGAACACCCGGTCCTCGGCGTCCCGTACCAGTACGAAGACACAGCGGTGGCGCAGGCCCTTGGCGTAGATCTCACCGCGTGGCGCCCGTCCGACCACACGGTCGTTCTCGTCGACGACGTCCAGGATCTCGTCAGCAGGGCTCATGAACCCCATCCAACCAGTTGACGTGTTACTCACGCGTACGGAGGATCGGACCACCTGCCCGGCCGCCTGCCCGGCCAGTTGCCCGCCATCTGCTCGCGAAGGACGGAAACCATGGCGTACGACGCTGATGTGATCGTGATCGGGGCGGGCCTCGCGGGCCTGGTCGCCACCGCCGAACTGGCCGTCGCGGGCCGGTCCGTCATCCTTCTCGACCAGGAGCCCGAGCAGTCGCTCGGCGGCCAGGCCCACTGGTCCTTCGGCGGACTGTTCTTCGTGGACTCGCCCGAGCAGCGCCGGTTCCGGATCAAGGACAGCCGTGAACTCGCCCTCCAGGACTGGCTCGGCACGGCCGGCTTCGACCGTCCCGAGGACCGCTGGCCGCGCGCCTGGGCCGAGGCGTACGTCGACTTCGCGGCGGGCGAGAAGCGGGCCTGGCTACATGCGCAGGGCGTACGGTTCTTCCCGGTGGTGGGCTGGGCCGAGCGCGGTGGTTACGACGCGCTCGGGCACGGCAACTCCGTACCGCGCTTCCACATCACCTGGGGCACCGGGCCCGCAGTGGTCGCGCCGTTCGAGCGGCGGGTGCGCGAGGGTGTCGCCCGCGGGCTGGTGACCCTCCGGTTCCGGCACCGTGTCACCGGCCTCGGCGCCACGGCCGGCGCCGTGGACACCGTCACCGGCGAGATCCTGGAGCCGAGCGAGGCCGGACGCGGCAGCGCGAGCAGCCGTACGGTCACCGGCTCCTTCGAACTGCGGGCGCAGGCCGTGATCGTCACCTCCGGCGGTATCGGCGGCAACCACGATCTGGTCCGCGCCCACTGGCCGGAGCGGCTCGGCACTCCGCCGCGCAAGATGCTCTCCGGAGTGCCCGCGCATGTCGACGGGCTGATGCTCGGCATCACGGAGGCGGCGGGCGGACACCACATCAACCGGGACCGGATGTGGCACTACACCGAGGGCATCGAGAACTGGAATCCGGTCTGGGCCCGGCACGGCATCCGTATCCTGCCGGGCCCGTCCTCACTCTGGCTGGACGCGACCGGGCGGCGGCTGCCCGTACCGCTCTTTCCCGGCTTCGACACGCTCGGCACGCTGGAGCACATCATGCGCTCCGGCCACGAGCACACCTGGTTCGTCCTCGACCGGCGCATCATCGGCAAGGAGTTCGCGCTCTCGGGCTCCGAGCAGAACCCGGATCTGACGGGCAGGTCGGTCCGTGGCGTGATCGGCCGTGCGCGCGCCGATGTACCGGGACCGGTGAAGGCGTTCATGGACAAGGGCGCCGACTTCGTCGTGGAGCGGGATCTGGGCGCGCTCGTACGCGGGATGAACGCGCTCACCGGGAAGCCGCTGATCGACGAGGACCGGCTGCGCCGCGAAATCACCGCGCGCGACCGGGAGATCGCCAATCCCTTCACCAAGGACCTCCAGATCACGGCGGTCCGCGGAGCCCGTAGCTATCTGGGCGACAAGCTGATCCGTACGGCGGCTCCGCACCGCATCCTCGATCCGGCGGCGGGACCGCTGATCGCCGTACGGCTGAACATCCTCACGCGCAAGTCGCTCGGCGGTCTGGAGACGGATCTGTCCTCGCGTGTGCTGACCGAGGCGGGCGAGCCGCTGCCCGGTGTCTACGCGGCGGGCGAGGTGGCCGGGTTCGGCGGCGGCGGGGTCCATGGCT
>NZ_FMDK01001209.1 GCF_900091995.1 Streptomyces sp. MnatMP-M17 | reverse complement strand
GGAGTGGATCACCCCCGCGGGCCGCCGCAAGCTCGGCGAGCACGGCATCGCGCCGCCCGGTCCGGTGCGCCGACGGCCCGCCGGGCCCGTCCCGCTGGAGTTGTCGGTCACCCGGCGGGCGGTGGCCTGCCCGCGCTGCGGTTCGGCCGACACCGAGGAGACATCGCGTTTCGCCTCCACCTCGTGCAAGGCGCTGTGGCGCTGCCGCGCCTGTCTGGAACCGTTCGAGTACGTCAAGGAGATCTGATGGCCCCGACCACCGCCGCGACAGGGACCGGGACCGGCGCGGGAAGCGCGACCGGCGGCGCGACCGCGCGCACGCGTCGCCGGCCGGCTTTCCACCGGCTGCGGGTATCCGCGGTCGAGCGGCTGTGCGAGGACGCCGCGGCGATCGCCTTCGACATCCCTGAGGAGCTGACCGCGGAGTTCGCCCACCGGGCCGGCCAGTGCCTGACCCTGCGCCGGGAGATCGAGGGACGGGACGAGCGCCGCTCGTACTCCATCTGCTCCCCCGAGGGCACACCGCCGCGGATCGGTGTCCGGATGGTTCCCGGCGGGCTCTTCTCCTCCTGGCTGGTGCACGACATCCGTCCCGGGGACACCGTCGAAGTGATGGCGCCCACCGGCTCCTTCACTCCCGACCTCACCACGCCCGGCCACCATGTCCTGGTCGCCGCGGGCTCCGGTATCACCCCGATGCTGTCGATCGCCGAGTCGGTCCTCGCCGCCGACAGCCGCTCGCGCGTCACGCTCTTCTATGGGAACCGGCGTACGGACACGGTGATGTTTGCGGACGAGCTGGCGGATCTGAAGGACCTCCATCCCGCCCGGCTCCAGCTCGGGCATGTGCTCTCCCGCGAGCCACGCGAGGCCGAGCTGCTGTCGGGCCGCCTCGACGCGGAGCGGCTGACCGCGCTCATCGACGGACTGGTGGATGTCGCGGCGACGGACCACTGGTGGCTGTGCGGTCCGCACCTGATGGTCCAGGAGGCCCAGCGGCTCCTCGCGGAGCTGGGCGTACCGTCCGACCGGGTGCACCGGGAGCTGTTCTACGCCGACGACCAGCCCGTACGGTCGGTCCGTCACGAGGACGCGGCGGTGGCCGGTCCCGTCAGCCAGGTCACCATCACCCTCGACGGCCGCACCACCACCTCCGCGCTCCCACGCGGTATCGCCCTGCTCGACGCCGCCCAACGCACGCGTCCCGATCTGCCGTTCGCCTGCAAGGGAGGCGTCTGCGGCACCTGCCGCGCCCGTATCACGCAGGGCGAGGGCGACATGCGCCGCAACTTCGCGCTGGAGGAGTCCGAAGTGGCCGAGGGATACGTCCTGACCTGCCAGACCTTCCCGATCTCCGAGACCTTGGCGGTCGACTTCGACAGCTAGGGCCTCTCGTTCGGATCTTGCTGGTGACAAGCTGAGGGCGGCGCCCGCGATACGGGTGCCGCCCTCACCTTGTATGTCCTCAGCGACGAGGCGTCACAAGACGTTCCCCGAATCCGCCGGGAAGTCCGGCGGCCAGGGCCCGTCGTACAGCGACTCCCGGTCGCCCATCAGCGCGGACTCCGCCTCGCGCCAGTTCGGGATGCTACCGACGACGAAGCTGCCGCCGTCAGGGTCCAGCATCCAGGTGTACTCCGCGTCGGCGGGCTCCAGCCCGTGCCGTTCCGCCAGCACCGCGAACTCCTCCGGACCGGCGCGCCGGATATGGAGGCCGTTGCGGTAGTAAGGCTGGAGGAGCATCAGCGTCACGTGGCCGATGTAGACCTCGATGCGGGTCGAGGTCCCGTCGATCAGCGTCGCTTCGCTCTGGAGGAAGAGCTGCCGGTGGGACGGGTTGAACCCCACCACACGGAACAGCCTTCCGGTACGGATGAAATCGGTCATGCCCGAAGCCCTCTCTCGATCACGGCACAGGATCCCCGTTGGGCAGCTTGAAACGCTCGGGGTAGACCTGCTTGCCGCCCATGCGCCACTCGATCGACGACCAGCTACGCTGTTCCAGCCTGACCGCGGTGCGCAACTTGATCATCTCCCACGCGGTGCCGTAGCCGTTGGCTCTGATCGTCGCCCAGTCGCCGCCGTTGATCGTCTCACCCCGCTGCAAGAGCAGTCTGAGCGCGTCGTCGGCGTTGGCGGCGTTGGCGACGCCGTCCAGTGAGACCGTCAACCGCACGTTGGGGTTGGACACCGTCCTCTCGACTCCGACCGTCCAGATCGGGCGCTCGCCCATACCCATCTCCCGCGGCAGCTCCGTACCGTAGGCACCGTTGTTGAACGTCTTGGCGCCGATCGCCTTCGCCAGGTCGTCCGCATAGGGGTTGATGCCGAGGACGATATGGTCCCCGTCCTTCACCAGGTCTTCGAGGATCTTCCTTGCGCACTCCTCAGGGGAGTCCTGGGCAGCGAGCGCCCGGGCGCCGGAAGCCGGCAGCGCCCTCGAAGTGGCTGATTCACACGCCTTGTACACCAGCTGCATGATCTTGCTGGCGATGCCCGCGACGGCGACCTCGGACAACCGGAGGGAGCGCAGGGCCGCCCACGCGTCGATGAACCCGATTCCGGTCCTGGCGGCACCGTCCATCGCCCGGACGGCGTCCGCGATGGGGCGGATGATCTTGCCGGCGAACAGGCTCGCCACATCCACCACGGCCCAGGCGCAACCGCCCCAGCTCCCGTTCTCACCACCGGGGGTGAGTTTCTGGGCGCACCGGATCCAGCTGCCGAAGAGGATGTCGACGGGATCGACGCCCTGCTGGTACTCCGCGATCGTGATGGTGTGCGTGACCTCGGTGTACTGCGTGTCCGTCTTGTGCTCGCCCAGGTACAGCGTGTCCCCGGAGAAGCACGAGTTCTCCCATACCTCCGTGGTGCACAGGTACAGGTCGAGATCGGCCTTGT
The DNA here is from genome assembly GCF_900091995.1 of Streptomyces sp. MnatMP-M17. Classification (GTDB taxonomy): domain Bacteria; phylum Actinomycetota; class Actinomycetes; order Streptomycetales; family Streptomycetaceae; genus Streptomyces. Next base: position 321 of record NZ_FMDK01001209.1, on the reverse strand, counting down.
AGCCGATCTTCTGGGTCATCGTGCAGTCGCCGTCGTAGAAGAGCTGGTCCCACCAGCCGTCGCAGCCCTCCGTCTTGTTCAGGACCTGCGGCTCGCCGACCTGCTCGATGCGGTCGACGACGTAGAACACACCACCGATGAGTCCGCCGGCCTCGTCCGGGACCGTCCCGGTCTCGATCTGCTTGGCGTTCCCCGCGTTCTCGGCCTGCGTCGCGGCTTCCTGGGCGGACTCGGCGTACTTCTGGGCGTCCTTGGCGGCTTCCTCCGCCGCCGTCGCCGCAGCGTCGGCCCGCTCGGCGGCGGCCCTGGCCTGGCTCGCGG
>NZ_FMDK01001210.1 GCF_900091995.1 Streptomyces sp. MnatMP-M17 | reverse complement strand
GTTTGTCGTCTTCTCCTCCGTGGCGGGTGTGTTCGGTGGCGCCGGGCAGGCCAACTACGCCGCCGCGAACGCCTTCCTCGACGCACTCGCCGAACGCCGACGGACCGAGGGCCTGCCGGGCGTGTCGCTGGCCTGGGGTCCCTGGGATCAGATCGGTGGCATGACCGGAGGAGGCATGACCGGCGGTGTCACCGAGGCGGACATGCGGAGGATGGCCCGCTCGGGCATGCCGCCGCTCTCCGTCGACCAGGGCGTGGCGCTCTTCGACGCCGCGCTTGCCACGGGCCGTGCGGCTCTCGTACCCGTACGGCTGGATCTTCCGGCGCTCCGGGCACAGGGCGAAGTACCGGCCGTACTGGGGGCGTTGATCCCAGTACGCTCGCGCCGGAGCGCGTTGACCGAATCGGCCACCGCGACCGGTCTGATCGGTCGGCTGGCCGGACTCACTCCCGTGGAGCGACGCGAGGCGCTTCTGGATCTCGTGAGGAGCCAGGTCGCGCTGGTGCTCGGCCACGCCGGCGGAGAAGCCGTCGACGCCGTATCCCAGTTCCGGGAGCTGGGCTTCGACTCGCTGACGGCGATCGAGCTGCGCAACCGGCTGAGTACGGTGACCGGCCTGCGCCTCACCGCCACGCTGATCTTCGACTACCCGACCGCGACGGCTCTGGCGGACCATCTCCGCGACGAACTGTTCGGGAGCGAGACCGAGACCGAGGCGTCGGTTCCGCTCCGGCTCCTGCCGCCGACGGCCGACGATCCGATCGTGGTCGTGGGGATGAGCTGCCGGTTCCCGGGCGGTGTGGCGTCGCCGGAGGATCTGTGGCGGCTGGTCACCGAGGGCACGGACGCGATCTCCGAGTTCCCGGCAAACCGTGGCTGGGACGTGGAATCGCTCTACCACCCTGATCCGGACCACGCCGGTACGTCGTACACCCGCTCGGGCGGATTCCTCCAGAACGCTGGCGAGTTCGATCCGGCGTTCTTCGGTATGTCGCCGCGTGAGGCGTTGGCGACGGATTCGCAG
>NZ_FMDK01001211.1 GCF_900091995.1 Streptomyces sp. MnatMP-M17 | reverse complement strand
CGCGCGCCGGCTGGAACCAGCCGGCGCGCGGGGCGGTGGATGAACGAAGGAACTTCGGTGCGGAGCATTCACCTGCCGACCGGGCTGCGGTCCGGGTCCTGCGCCTGCCGCCCGGGGGAGGCCAGCTCGCGGCGGGCCACGTAGGTGGCCGAGCGGGGGCCGGCGACGGTCAGGCCCCGCTCTCTGAGCAGGCGCAGCGCGTGCTGCGCGCAGTTGGCCGTGTAGCCGTACTGCTGGGCGACCTGGCGTGCGAAGGGCATTCTCGTTCCGGGCGGGAACGCGCCCTCGGCGATCATCTGCTCAAGCAGATCGGTCAGCTGGAGGTAGCGGGGTACGCGGCGGTGCGTCAGGGGGCTGGCGGCCGGGGCAGGCTGGAGGGGGACGAGGTCGTCGAGGCCGGGCAGCTCCAGCGGGTCGCAGGCGGAGTGGTCGGTGACGAACACGCCGCGGGTGCTGCGGTCCAGCAGTCCTTCGCCGACCAGGAGGGACTGGGCGCGCTCGATGGTCTGCAGGCCGACGTGGGCCCGCTGGGAGGGCAGTTGGGCCCCGGGGCGCAGGTGGCCGCCGTGGATCTGGGTGCGCAGCAGGTCGGCGAGCTGCACGTGGATCTTCGTGTTGAAGGACTCGACGAGCGGGGCCTGATCGCGGCCGTCGCCTCTCCACGCCCAGCCGTGATGGAGGACGACGGCGTAGTGTGCCGGGCCGCCGGCCTGTTGCCGGGCAAGGTAGTCGGCGTTGTACGCCGCCGCGGTGACCAGGGCCGAGTCCCGGTGGAGGCGCTCGAGGACCTCCTCGAACTCGGTGAGCCACACCGCCCACGGCTGGTCGGGGTCGCCGGGACGTATGCGGTCAGGGCCGAAGAGGTTCACGTCGGGGTCGCTTTCGGGGCGGAGCGGGCGGTCAGGCGAAGGTCAGGTCGCCGCAGCGGCAGAGGTCGTGCCCGCAGGGGAGGCGGTCGTCCTCGGTCAGGCGGTGGGCGTGCCGGGCGGCCGGGTGTCCGCATACGCACGGCGCGTGGGGGGAGAGAGAGCGGCGGCGCTGCGCGTGTACCGCTCCGCGAGGGCGGCGTTAACATCGCGCTCGGCCTCGGCTTCCGCGAGCTCGGCGCGCAGACCGGCCTCGTCCAGCGGGCCGGTCATCTCGGTAGTGTCGATCCGGGCCAGCGCCGTGGCGATGGCCGGCTCCAGGCAGGCGTAGGTGAGCAACAGGCTCAGTGCCTGGGCTAGTTCGTCTGCATTGCGGGCGGCTTGGGCGTGCCCGGCGGCTGTCTGGGGGTGGTCCATCTCATCTCCGCACGTGGGCTGGTTGGGTGCCTTGGCCGGCTCCGGCCGGTCCCGCCGCACAGGGCGGGAC
>NZ_FMDK01001213.1 GCF_900091995.1 Streptomyces sp. MnatMP-M17 | reverse complement strand
GCTCCTGCCCGGCCCGTACGGTCGTGAAGGGCACCGGCCGCCAGCTCGCGCCGCCGTCCGCCGACGCCTCCAGGAACAGCGCGTCGGAGCCGGGCTCGGTGTCCCACCACAGCGAGCAGCGCAGCCGTCCATGCACGGACTCCGGTGCGGGTGCGGGTGCAAGTGTGAGCGGAGGCAGGGACAGCGTGGCCGTCGTGGCGTTCGCCATGCCCGAGAACCAGGCCGTACGGCCTCTCTCCGGCCGGACCGCGACGGCACGGGCCATCCGGTCGGCGGTCGCGACACGCGGCGCGCTCCCGGAGCGCCAGCTCCGCACGGGATGGACGGAGTTGCCGAGGACGATCAGGAACGAGTCGGTGGTCGGATCGAGAACGAGACTCGTGCCGGTGAACCCGGTGTGGCCCGCCGTGCTCGGAGTGGCCATGGCGCCCATGTACCAGTGCTGGTACAGCTCGAAGCCCAGACCGTGGGCATCGCCGGGGAAGCCGGAGTTGAAGTCGGTGAACATCAGCTCCACGGACTCCGGGCGCAGGATCCTCGCCCGGCCGTAGGCGCCACCGTTGAGCAATGTACGGGCGAGGACCGCCAGGTCCCAGGCGCAGGAGAAGACACCGGCGTGGCCCGCGACCCCGCCGAGGCTGTACGCGTTCTCGTCGTGCACCTCGCCCCAGACCAGGCCGCGGTCCAGCCCGGACCACGGCCGCCGCGCGTCCTCCGTGGCGGCGATCTTCGGCTTCCAGGAGGCGGGCGGGTTGTAGCGCGTACGGTGCATCCCGAGCGGACCGGTGATCTCCTCGCGGAGCAGGGTGTCCAGCCGCTGCCCACTGATCCGCTCCAGGATGAGCTGGAGCGAGATCAGATTGAGGTCGGAGTAGAGATAGACCGCGCCGGGCGGATTGAGCGGCGCCTCGTTCCAGAGCAGCTCCAGCTTGCCCTCGTACGTGGGCGCCGTATAGAGCGGGACCCAGGCGCGGAAGCCGGAGGTGTGCGTCAGCAGCTGACGCACCGTGATCTCCTCCTTGCCCGCCCGTCCGAACTCCGGCAGATATGCGGCGACCCGCTCCTCCAGCTCCAGCGCGCCGCGCTCGATCCGCTGGACCGCGAGGATCGAGGTGAACAGCTTGGAGACGGAGGCGAGATCGAAGACGGTGTCCTCGGCCATCGGGATCTGCCGCTCGGCCGGGAGCTCGACTCCGGCGCCGGTCTTCTCGTCGTACGCCGCGTACCGCACGGCCTTGCCGATCGGGCGGTGCAGGGCCACCGTCCCGCCACGGCCGGCGAGCAGCACGGCGCCCGCGTACCACGGGTGGACGGGCGACGGGCCCAGGAAGGCCATCGCGTCGGCGACCAG
>NZ_FMDK01001215.1 GCF_900091995.1 Streptomyces sp. MnatMP-M17 | reverse complement strand
CCCCCCCCCCGGAAGAGTGATCGAAGCCGGTACGGCAGCGGGCCGCCAGGCCTGCCTCGCGCCGCCTCCACCACGCGCGTACAGCCGCTTTCGCCCGTGTGCCTACGGCCGCCTCCATCACGCGCGTACGGCCTACGCCGCCGTGGCCGTACTCCGGACGGCCCTGCCCGGTGGCCCGGTATCCGGGTCTGTCGTGTAGTGGGTGCTGTGGCCGCGATCTGGCGGTCGGAGTGCTGCCCCTGGGGCGGCCGGATCTGAGGAGCCTTCATGAGGAGCAACACCAGGACAGCCAGCGCCGTGGCAGCCGCCGTGCTGTGCGCCGCGGCGCTCGTCGGATGCTCGGACAACGGCGACAGCGGTTCCGAGTCCCGGGCCGAGGCACCTGCGGACTTCGCGGCGGCCCCGACCACCCCGACCGGAACAGTGAGCCCGTCGGTGAACCCGTCCGACGAGGTGGGCACGATCTCCGCCAAGAAGGGGCCGCTCGGGACGATCCTGGTGGACGACAAGGGCCGTACGCTCTACCTCTTCGAGGCCGACAAGACCAAGGAGTCGACCTGCAAGGACGCCTGCGCCAAGGAATGGCCTCCCGGACTCGAGACCTCCGGCGCGTCGCCCAAGGCCGGCACGGGCGGTGTGAAGGCGAACCTGCTCTCCACCACGACCCGCAGCGACGGCACCAAGCAGGTCACGTACAACAACCACCCGCTGTACCGGTTCGAGGGTGACAAGAAGCCCGGTGAGACCAACGGCCAGGGCCTGACCGCCTTCGGCGCCAAGTGGTACGTCGTCGACACCGCCGGCAAGGCGATCACCACGCCGGTCGCCAGCGTCAGCCCCACCGCGAGTCCCACTGGGACCGCCACCGAGGGCGCCAGCCCCGGCACCACCTCCAGCGACTACTGACCGCCGTCCGTGGGCCCGACGGCTCGGAGACGCCATGCCACTCCCGCACGGCACCGGCCGGGCACCCCTGGCCGCGATACTTGCCGCCGTCTGCGTGACCGCCCTGGTCGGCTGTTCCCACAGCAGCGGCGGCAAGC
>NZ_FMDK01001216.1 GCF_900091995.1 Streptomyces sp. MnatMP-M17 | reverse complement strand
CGCCCGCGCGAAGCTGGCGGGCGTCGCGGCGCGCGCGGTACTGGCCGCGGAGGCGGAAGCCCAGCAGAAGCGGATCGAGGGCCTGGACCAGCAGCGCAGAAAGATCCAGGACACCGTACGCGCCAAATGCCGGGTCATGGGAGCCACCGTCGCCAAGGCCGTCCAGTCGCGGAAGCTGCTGGACCGCGTGGACGTCGTCGTCATCGACGAGGCCGGAATGGTCAGCCTGCCCGAGGCATGGCTCGCCGCCGGACTGGCGGGAAAGCGGATCGTCGTCGCCGGAGACTTCCGTCAGCTGCCCGCGGTGACCAAGGGCGAGAGCGATCAGAAGGCGACGGAGGAGGAACGCGCCCACTCCCGCCGGTGGGCGGCCCGGGACACCTTCCACGCGGCCGGCCTGGTCACCGCTTCCGGAGCGGTCCGCCAGGATCCCAGGCTCGTGGCCCTGGACACCCAGTACCGTATGCGCGAGCCGATCTGTGAGCTCGTCAACGCCGTCGCCTACCCCGACGCGCCGCTCGCCACCGGTCGGGACGACCGCAGCGGGATCCCTTTCAACCCGCTGGTCGACGCGCCGGTCATCCTTGTCGACACCTCGAAGCAGCGGATCCCGGGACCCGACCACCGGTCCAACACGGTCAACGAGGCCGTCGTCCACGAGCTCGTACGAGGACTCCAGTACGAGGGAGTGCTCCCGGGCCGGAAGCACGAGAACACCGAGATCACGGCAGGCGGACGCGCGACCGACCGGCTGGCGGTCATCGCGCCGTACCGTGCCCAGGTCCAGGCCCTCAAGAGCAGCCTCACGTACCGGTTCGGCGAGGAGTACGAGGGCCTGGTCGACACCATCCACCGTTTCCAGGGCAGCCAGCGGCCCATCGTCGTACTCGACACGGCTGCCGGCGCGGGAAAGAGTCCCGGCTTCTTCTACACCGGTACGGGCCTGTCCTCCCAGACCTGCCGTCTGCTGAACGTCGCCCTCAGCCGGGCACAGGACCATCTGATCGTCGTCGCCGACCTCGAACACCTGCGGCAGCATCTGCCTCCGCACAGCGAGGCGCGCACGATGCTCGACCACCTGGAGAACCATGCGCAGGTGATGTCGGCCGACCAGCTCGTCCCGGTACGCGAGGCCGCCCAGCTCTCCGCCCTCTCCGAGGAGGAACTGGCGCGCCCTGCCTTCTTCCCCGCGGACGAGGTCTACAAGGCGGTGGAGTGGGACATCGCCCGGGCCGTCACGAGTATCGAGCTCTACTGCCCTTTCCTCGACCCGCAGCCGGTACGGAAATGGTCCGCGCTGTTCGGCGAGCGAACGGCCGCCGGTGTCCGGGTCGTTGTGTACACGCGGGCGGCGGAGGAGCAGCGGGACGCCGCCGCGGTCGAGCGCCATCAGCAGCGCATCGACCAGCTCCGCTCGGCCGGCTGCGAGGTGGACTTCCGGGAGCGCATGCACGAGAAGGTCCTCATCCTCGACAGCACGGTGCTCTGGCACGGCTCGCTCAACCTGCTCGCGAACCGTGGACCGACGGATCTCATGATGCGCTTCACCGATCCCGCCTCCTGCGCGCGGGTCAGCCGTATCGTCGAACTGGCTCGCAAGGACCGGGCCGCCTGGAATCCGCGTGCCGGCATGGCCTCCACGGCTGCGACGGCCACTACGGCTGCCACGGCTGGGGGC
>NZ_FMDK01001217.1 GCF_900091995.1 Streptomyces sp. MnatMP-M17 | reverse complement strand
CGGAACGGACCGCACCGGCTGGAGCGTACGGCACCGGCGGCGGCGTCCTGCCGCCACAGGCCGTCCCGATCCACCGCCCGACGTTCTCCGTGCCTGGCCAGGTACTCTCACCGTGCCTTGTGCTGCCCGCAGCCACCGGCGACGAAGTGCCCGTATCGGTTCCATCGGTTCCATCGGTTTCACGCACGACCACGCGACCACTCGACGTAAGCGACGACTCCCGGGAGACTGACGACGATGGCCGACCGCGTCACGGTGATCGGCTGGGACGGCTCGCCGCTCACCGCTGCTGCCGGAGCCGCCCTCTCGGCCGCCACCCTGGTGGCCGGAGCCGCCCACCATCTTGCTCTTCCCGAGGTGCCGCCCGACGCCGAACGCATCCGGCTCGGCTCCATCGATCTCGCGGCCCGGCGGATCGCCGGCCACCGTGGCAGCGCCGTGGTGCTCGCCGACGGGGACCCGGGCTTCTTCGGTGTCGTACGGACGCTCCGCGCGCCCGAACACGGTCTGGAGGTCGAAGTCGTCCCCGCGGTCTCCGCCGTGGCCGGTGCCTTCGCGCGCGCCGGGATGGCCTGGGACGACGCCCAGATCGTCGTCGCCCACCGCCGTACGCTCCGCCGCGCCGTCAATGTCTGCCGGGCGCACACCAAGGTCGCCGTCCTCACCTCGCCGGGCGCCGGGCCGGCCGAACTGGCCCTGCTCCTCGACGGCGTCCACCGCACCTTCGTCATCTGCGAGGAACTGGGCACCGAGCGGGAGCAGGTCAGTGTCCTCACCTCCGACAAGGCCGCCGACCATGTCTGGCGTGACCCCAATGTGGTGATTGTCATCGGCGGTGTCGGCACCGCCGTCTCGCCGACCGGCGGCTGGATCGCCGGACGCGATCCCGGCTATCCGCCGGCCGGCCGTGGCTGGGCCCTGCCGACCGCGGAGTACGGCATCGAACTCGACGAGGGCGAGTCGACCTGGCTGCGCGCCGCCCAACTGGCCCGGCTGGGAGCCCGTACCGGCGATCTGATCTGGGACATCGGCTCCGGCAGCGGTGCGCTCGCCGCCGAGGCAGCCCGCTTCGGCGCGGCCGTGATCGCCGTGGACGACGAACCGGGCGCCTGCGCCAGTACGGCCGCCGCCGCCCGTCGCGCGGGCGTCCAGATGCAGGTCGTCCAGGGCCGGGCGCCGCAGGTGCTCGAACGGCTGCCGGAACCGGATGTCGTACGGATCGGCGGCGGTGGTATCGATGTGGTCACCGCCTGCGCCGACCGCAGGCCCGAGCGCATCGTCACCCACGCGGCCACCCGCGACGAGGCCGAGGCCGTCGGAACGGCCTTGGCGGGAGGCGGATATGAGGTGGAGTGCGTGCTCCTCCAGTCCGTCGACCTCGACACCGGCGCATGGACGGAGCGGGAGCGTTCCGTCGTTTTCCTGGTCTCCGGACAGCGTCCGGAGAGCGCCCCCTGACCCTGTTCCGGCGCCGCGCGCGGTAGGCTGGCCGATCGTTGTACCGCAGCCGGGCGTTCGTCACTTCGTTAGTCAATGTCCGGAAAAGGGGCCCGTTTTGGGCCCTCATGTGGTACGGCGACACCGGGGGGACGCGCGACGTGGCGCAGCCCACAGCGGGCCGGGACGGATCCACTGTCCCGGCTGCGAAAGGCCGCGCGAAGTCGCGAGACTTCGGGGTGACCGCGCGCCGTTCGTGCCGCGCGGCGCTCACGCTCGTTGTTCCTGACGGGCGCCGGAAGCGCCGCGGATCGGGCGCCCCGGGTGACGGGCCGAAGGAGCACAACCTATGGGCGAGGGGTACGCATGACTGACACCGGCCAGGTCCTGGGCGAGGGACTGCCGGAGAACGCAGGCATGGTGGAGCAGCCGGGCATCCCCGCTCCCGGCGCGTACACCTACCTGGACCCCTCCGAGACCGTCACCGAGGACGAAGATCTGCTGCTGATGCCGAGCGCGCAGGGTGGGTGGAGCGATCCCCAGGTGGTACCGGCGGAGGCGCCCGCCGTCTATGCCACGCCGGACGGGTACGCCGCGCCTGCGGGGTATCCCGGACCGGAAGGCTTTGCCGGGCACGAGGGATTCGCGGTGCCTGATGGGTTCGCGGTGTCCGACGTGTCCGAGAGGTTCGCTCCGGAGCAGTTCGCCGGTCCTGAGGGATATGCCGCTCCCGAGTCGATGCCGGTTCAGCAGCAGGCGCCGCCCATAGAACAGCCGGCGCCGATGGTGGAGCCGGTGTCACAGATCCAGGCCGAGGTCCCGGCGCAGCCCGCGGTCCTGGCCCAGGCGGAGTTCGTGGGGCAGCCCGAGTTCCCGGCGCAGGTACAGGAACAGGCGCAGGCGCAGGTGCAGCAGGGCCCGGTCACGGTGGCCGGGACTTCCGTCAATGCCTCTGCTTCTGCTTCTGCTTCTGCCTCTGCCGATGGCTCTGCCTCGGGCGAGTTCGTCATGCCGGTCCAGGAGGTTCCGGCCGTTCCCGCCGCCGAGCCGGAGGCGGTTGCCGTGACGCCGGCCGCTCCGCGGGAAGCGGAGCAGGCACTCCAGCAGGAATCACAGCAGGAGTCGGCACAGGAGACGGCGCAGGAGCCGCAGCAAGGTTCCATCGGGCGTGGACGGAATCTGCACCGGCCGGGCGCGCATGAGGCCGGTGGCCGGGATTCCGGTTCGGTGGATCTCAACGGTGTACGGATTCCCTCGCCCATGGCGACCGCTCCGCCCGTACCGGCCCCCACTCCGCCGCGCCGCCCGTTGCACATGGGCCCGCCCGTACCCGACCCGACGGGCGGCGTGGTGCGTTCGCTCGCGGACCGTGGCCCGGCGGGTACGCCCACGCAGTCCGTCCGCGTCCGGGCCCAGACCCAGGGACCGCCCACCACGGGTCCGGAGTATCTGGACGTCCCGCGCGAGGAGTCGGCCGTACTGCCGGGGCCGCAGCTCGGCGAGATTCCGCCGCAGCCGGGCGCGCCATGGGGCGCCGAGCCGCCGACGACGGCACCGGTGGCACCGGAAGCACCCGAGGTGCGAGCAGAAACGGTCGTGCCCGAGGCCCCGGCACGACCGGAGCCGGAGCCCGTGATGGAGCCCCAGCCCGTGCCGGAACCTGAGCCGGCCGAGGCCGTCCGGCAGGCCGAGGCTGTCGCCGTCGAGCCCGTACGGGAACCTGTTCCCGCACCCGAGCCCGAGCCGACGCCGGTGATGGAGCCACCGACGGCCGAGGAGCCGGTCCAGGCGCCGGAAGAGCCGTTGGCCGTAGCCGAGCCTGCACCGGAGCCCGAGCCTGAGCCTGTACAGGCGCCCGAGCTCGCGGCAGCGCCTGAGCCGGAGCCCGTGCCTGAGGCCGTGCCCGAGGTCGTATACGCACCGGAGCCCGACAGCGCGCCCGTACCCGCGCCCGAGGCTGAAGCCGTGCCCGTACCCGTACTCGCACCCGAGCCCGAGGCCGAAGCTGAAGCCGCGCCCGAGGCCCAGGCCGTGCCCGAAGCCGCGCCCGTCCCGCAGGAAGGCACCGCCGCGCCCTCCGGCTACGACGACGCCGAGCGCGAGGCCGTGCTCCGGGTGATGCGCGAACGGCGCGACATCAGGAACGGCTTCCGTTCCGATCCCATCCCGCACGAGGTACTGCTCCGCGTCCTGGAAGCCGCGCACACCGCGCCCAGCGTGGGCCACTCGCAGCCCTGGGACTTCGTCGTCATCCGCTCCGCCGAGACCCGTCGTTCCATGCACGAACTGGCGCAGCGTCAGCGTGACGCGTATGCCAAGTCGCTGCCCAAGGGCAGGGCGAAGCAGTTCAAGGAACTGAAGATCGAGGCCATCCTCGAAACGCCGGTGAACATCGTCGTCACCGCCGATCCGACGCGCGGCGGCCGGCACACTCTCGGCCGCCACACCCAGCCGCAGATGGCGCCGTACTCCTCGGCGCTCGCCGTCGAGAATCTGTGGCTCGCCGCCCGCGCGGAAGGGCTCGGCGTCGGCTGGGTCAGCTTCTTCGACGAGCGCGAGATGGTCCGCGCGCTGGGCCTGCCCGAGCACCTCGAAGTCGTGTCGTATCTGTGCGTGGGATACGTCGACGAGTTTCCCGAGGAGCCCGAGCTGATGCAGGCGGGCTGGTCGAAGCGCCGGCCGCTGTCATGGGTCGTCCACGAGGAGACGTACGGCCGCAGGGCGCTGCCCGGCGAGGAGCCGCACGATCTCCTCCAGGAGACCATCGCGAGCATCCGTCCGCTGGACGCCAAGGCGCTGGGGGAGGCGTGGGAGCGGCAGAAGCGGATGACGAAGCCCGCGGGCGCGCTCGGCATGCTGGAGATCATCTCGGCACAGCTCAGCGGTCTGTCGCGGCTGTGCCCGCCGCCGATCCCGGAGCCGGCGGCGGTGGCGATCTTCGCGGGCGACCACGGTGTGCACGCGCAGGGCGTGACTCCCTGGCCGCAGGAGGTCACCGGCCAGATGGTGGCCAACTTCCTGGGCGGCGGCGCGGTGTGCAACGCGTTCGCGAACCAGGTGGGCGCGGAGGTGTGTGTGATCGACGTGGGCGTCGCGGGCGAACTCCCGGCGACGCCGGGGCTGTTGCCGCGTAAGGTCCGGGCCGGTACGGCGGACTTCACGACGGGACCGGCCCTGAGCCGCGAGGATGTGCTGGCCGCGATCGAGGTCGGTATCGAGACGGCGCGTGATCTGGTGGCGGCGGGCAACAAGGCGCTGCTCACGGGTGAGATGGGCATCGCCAATACGACGGTGTCCGCCGCGCTGATCTGTGTCTACACCGGCCAGGACCCGACGGAGGTCACCGGGCGTGGCACGGGCATCAACGACGAGATGCACGCGCGCAAGGTCGATGTCGTACGCCGCGGTCTCGAACTCCACCGCCCGGACCCGGCCGACCCGGTCGGCGTCCTCGCCGCGGTGGGCGGCCTGGAGCACGCGGCACTGGTCGGTTTCCTGCTCGGCGGCGCGTCTCTGCGCACGCCGGTGATCCTCGACGGCGTCAGCGCGGGCGCGGCGGCGCTGGTCGCCCGAGCGATCGCCCCGGAGGCCCTGGCCGCCTGCATCGCCGGCCACCGCAGCGCCGAACCGGGCCATGTGGCGGCCCTCAACAAACTCGGCCTCCGCCCGCTGGTCGACCTGGACCTCCGCCTGGGCGAGGGCACAGGCGCCCTCCTGGCCCTCCCGGTGGTCCAGAGTGCGGCCCGGGCGATGCACGAGGTGGCGACGTTCGACTCGGCGGGAGTAACAGAGAAGTAGCGGCGGGTCGGCGTATGGCTTCGCCGGTCCGGTGGGCTCCGCTGCGGGCCCGAGGGCAGTCCGGTCGCCCGGTCGGGCGGCCTTCGGCGCCTAGGGCCTCTCGTTTGGATCTTGCTGGGCTCGCGTGCCCGCAGTGACATCAGCCG
>NZ_FMDK01001218.1 GCF_900091995.1 Streptomyces sp. MnatMP-M17 | reverse complement strand
CGGCGGGCCCGCCGCCGGCGCGGGCGTGGTAGCCGATGAACATGGCGGCGTCGGTGTGTTCGTCGAGCCCGCCGAGCATGCCCAGCGGGCGCGGCTTGCCGCGTACCAGGTGTGCCCGTCGGTCGAGTTCCTCCGGCAGCAGGTTGCGGAAAGGCCCGTGTGCGTCGGCGACCAGGACCGCGGCGGCGGGTTCGGCATCCAGGACGCCGGCGATCACGGCGTTCGCCTCGGCCGTCATCAACGCCCGGCCGCGCGCGTAGTCGTAGCGATCCGGATTCGTCTCGGTGGGATGCACGATCCCCGAGATGCCCTCCATGTCAACGGAGATCAACACGTTCATGAGCCGGGGAGTCTACGTGCCGTGCTCACCACGCCAGGGCGCGGTAGCGGTATTGGTACGAGGGCCTGTTGGCCGGCCGGCGGTGGCGCCGCGGGAGCGGCATGGCGTTTCCGCGGCGCCGCCGGCCTGGTCAGCGGACGACGTCGAGGACGTTCATCTGCAGGCCGTTGGCGTACGCGGCGTGCTCGACCAGCTTCAGCTTCTGGGTGTCCTTGTCGCCGGCCGGGAACAGGCGCTTGCCCGCGCCGAGCAGCAGCGGGAAGACGAGCAGGTGGTAGCGGTCGATCAGACCGGCGTCGGCGAGGCTGTGGTTCAGGCCGACGCTGCCGTGGACGATGATCGGGCCTCCGTCGGTCTCCTTGAGGGCGGCGACCTCGTCGAGGGAGCGCAGGATGATGGTCTCGCCCCAGTTCGAGACGAGCTTGTCCTCGGTGAGGGTGGTGGAGACGACGTACTTCGGCAGGATGTTGTAGCGGGCGAACTCCTCCATGTTCGGCCACACCGGGCTGAACGCCTCGTAGCTGGCCCGGCCCAGCAGGATCGCGGTGGACTCCTCCTGCTCCCGCCCCTTGATGTCGAACGCCTCGGGGAGGAACTCGACGTCCTTGACGGTCCATCCGGAGTTGCGGTAGCCGGGCTCGCCGCCCGGGCCCTCCATGACGCCGTCGAGCGAGATGAAGGCGGTGCTGATCAGGGTACGCATGGTGGTTTCCCTAAGAATGTGAGGCGGTCCGGGAGGACCGGGTGTGGCTGATGGTGGGTTGTCGTTT
>NZ_FMDK01001225.1 GCF_900091995.1 Streptomyces sp. MnatMP-M17 | reverse complement strand
CCGCGGCGGCCACAGGCCCGCCGCCAACCGCTGGCGCCCGGTGAGCTGTTGGGGCTCGTCCGCCGACGGAAGCCCCGTACCGGCCGCCGTACCTTCTTCGTTCTTCGGTGTCTCCACGCTGCTCATCGGCCTCACGCCCGGAAGACATGCCGGCGGATCGCGGCGGCGTTGGAGAAGATCCGGATACCGAACACGACGACCACACCCGTGGACAACTGCGCGCCCACGCCCAGCTTGTCGCCGAGGAAGACGATGAGCGCGGCCACGACCACGTTCGACAGGAAGGAGACCACGAACACCTTGTCCACGAAGATCCCGTCGAGCATGGCCCGCAGACCGCCGAAGACCGCGTCCAGGGCCGCGACGACGGCGATCGGCAGATAGGGCTCGACCACCGCCGGCACCTCGGGCCGGACCAACAGTCCGACCACGACTCCCACGACGAGGCCCAGTACGGCGATCACGATGTGCCCTTCCCGGTGTCTGCCGTGCCCTGCCCGTCGCCCTTCCCGGCGTCGGCGGCCTCCGGCTCTGCTGTACGTACGATCAGGCTCGGCGCGGCAGGAAGACGCACCTCTTCCTGGTCGGAGATGCTGGTGCGGATGTCGAAGTTCTGCTGCAAAGAATGCAGATACCGACCATCGGCACTGTCCTGGAACGCGGTGCTCAGCTTCTTCCCGTTCCCCACCGCGAGCACCGTGTACGGCGGCACCAGTGGCCTGTTGTCGACCAGTACGGCGTCACCGGCGGCCCGGATCGCGGACAGCGCCGTGAGCCGCTGGTCGTTGATGGCGATCGCTTCCGCGCCCGATTCCCACAGGCCGTTGACGACTCTCTGCATGTCCCGGTCGCGCACCCGGCCCGTATCGGAGAAACCGCTGCTCCCTCGTGGCCCGCCGCCGTCCGAGCCCGACTCCTGGGCGTCGTCGACCACGAGCTTCATCCCGGGGCCCGACACCGGCGTCGCACCGGCCAGCAGGGCCGCCGTCTCACCGGTGTCGCCGCCGTGCGCCCGCAGGGCAGCGCGCTGGCGCGCCACCACCTCGGCGCGGAGCGTCTCGACCGACTTCTCCAGTTCGTCGGCCGTCGCGGTCTCCGCGTCGATACGGTCGATCAGCTCTTCGCGCTCCTTGGCCACCACCGGCGCCGAGATCCGCGCCTGGGCCGCGCCCACCGTGACCACCAGAGAGGCCAGCACCAGTCCCGCGGCGAGCCAGAGCTTCGCCCGGAGCGTGTTCGGCAGACCGCCCTCCGCAGCGTCCCTGCGGGCCGCCGCCTCCGCGTATCCCTCGTCAAGGCTGTGGTCCATCACATTGTTCAGCAGCGACATCGACGCATCGGGGCGAGGTGGCGGAGAAGTGGTGCTCCGAATGGGGGGCTGCTGCGGCATGCCGCACATCGTCGCACGTCGAAGCCGCTACCGCCGAATGGCCCCACCGGTGTGCCGGACGGCCTCGTGGGAGAGGTCCGGCACACCGGTCTCTTCCGGCAATTCGTCCTTGTGAGATCCGGAATCCCTGGTGAGATCCGGAGCTAGGGCCTCTCGTTCGGATCTTGCCGGGCTCGCGTGCCCGCAGTGACATCAGCCGCTGCCGCGGCGGGCGCTCCC
>NZ_FMDK01001226.1 GCF_900091995.1 Streptomyces sp. MnatMP-M17 | reverse complement strand
CCCGGCGGCGCCCGGGACCGGAGCGCCGCTGATCCCGGGCCCACGACGCGAGTTCATAGACGCGTTCGACGCCGACGCCTTCGACGCCCCTCGCTCCCGTACAGGCCTGCGCGAGAGCGCACCGTTCGCGCCCGTGCCGTCCCCAGCCACCACCGGCGGTCGCGACGGTGACGACGGCGCGGGCACGGCCGTCGGCACGGGCGAGGGCGCGCCGGGCACACCCGGCGATCCCGACGCCGACCAGCCCGCCAGAGCCGGCAAGGGCCGCGCCCTCACCGGTATCGCCGCCGCCGCGGTGACCACCGTGCTCGCGGTCGTCGTGGCCGGACAGGTCACCGGTGGCGCGGAGCCGTCCGGCGCGCGGCCCGCCGAGGGACTCGACCGCACCGACGACGAGTTCGCCTCCCGCTCGGACGGCCGGGCCGCGCCGTCCTCCGGGAAACCGGAGGAGCCGGCTCCCGCGCCCGCCACCTACGGCGAGCTGATGACCCGGCAGTTCCCGCTCGATCCCGCGCTGACGGCCTCGGGCCGGTTCACCGCCGTACCGGGCCTGGACAAGGCGCCCGGCAAGGGCCAGAAGTTCCGCTACCGCGTGGACATCGAGGACGGACTCGGGCTGGACGGAAAGCTCTTCGCGGACGCCGTCCAGAAGACACTCAACGACGACCGGAGCTGGGCGCACAACGGCGCCATGACCTTCGAGCGGATCTCCGGCGGCAGCCCCGACTTCGTGATCACCCTGGCGAGTCCCGGCACCACGGGCGTCTGGTGCGCCAAGTCCGGTCTGGACACCACCGTCGACAATGTGTCCTGCGACTCGGCCTCGACCGACCGTGTCATGATCAACGCCTTCCGCTGGGCGCAGGGAGCGAAGACCTTCGGTGCCAAGGCGATGCTCGGCTACCGCCAGATGCTGATCAACCATGAGGTCGGCCATCGGCTCGGACACAACCACGTGATCTGCCGCACGCCCGGAGCGCTCGCTCCCGTGATGCAGCAGCAGACGAAGTCGCTGGACATCGACGGGATCAAGTGCAGGCCCAACCCATGGGTCTTTCCCAGCAGTTGAGATGCCTGTCTCACATCACGTTGACATCGGCGGCGGGGTCGTTCATATTTCTCGGCATGTCCCCCCACCGCCCCGCCGTACTCGGCCGCGCCGCCATTGAGCTGGCGCTCATAGGCGTGACCGCGCTCTGCGTGGCCGACATCCACTGTCGCTGACACCTGCCCGAGCGCGTGTCGGCCGTCCTTTTTCCGCCGTACATCCGCGCGCCTGGGCGTCCTCCGTCCATACGCAGGCGCGGCGCGCACCACTCTCCACCTCCACCACTCTCCACCGCTGCCGTCTGCGCGGAAACCGAGCGTTCAGTGCCTTCGCTCCTTCGCTCCTGTTCCGTCCGACTTTCTCCGTGCAGCAACCGAGAGGCTTTCTTCCGATGCGTCAACCGTCCGTCAACACCCGCCGCCTGGCCGCGGCAGCCGTCAGCCTGGTCCTGGCAGCGGGCGCAGCCGCCTGCTCGGGCCCTCAGGACAACGATGCCAAGGCCTCGGCCACGGACAAGGGCAAGCCGCAGAAGGGCGGCAAGCTCACGGTGCTGAACACCGAGCCGCAGACCGACTTCGACCCGGCGCGCCTTTACACCTCCGGCGGCGGCAACGTTCCCTCGCTGGTCTTCCGTACGCTCACCACCCGCAACCGCGCGAACGGCGCGGCCGGTACGAAGGTCGTGCCCGACCTGGCCACCGACACCGGGCGTCCCAACGCGGACGCCACGGAGTGGACGTACACCCTCAAGGAGGGACTGAAGTACGAGGACGGCACCGCGATCACCAGCGCCGACATCAAGTACGGCGTGGAGCGCTCCTTCGCCGCCGAGCTCTCCGGCGGCGCGCCCTATCTGCGTGACTGGCTGGTCGGCGGCGCCGACTACCAGGGCCCGTACAAGGACCCGAAGGGCCTCGCCTCGATCGAGACGCCCGATGACAGGACCATTGTCTTCAAGCTCAGGAAGCCCGAGGGCGACTTCCCGTTCCTGGCCACCGCGACCCAGTTCGCGCCGGTGCCGAAGGCCAAGGACGACGGCGCCAAGTACGAGGAGCACCCGGTCTCCTCGGGTCCCTACAAGGTCGTCAAGAACGAGGACGACGGCCGGCATCTGCTGCTGGAGCGCAATCCGAACTGGTCGGAGAAGACCGACGACCAGCGGCACGCCTACCCGGACACCATCGATGTGCAGTCGGGCCTCGACTCCGCCGTGATCAACCAGCGGCTGTCCACCAGCTCCGGCCCGGACGCCGCGGCCGTCACCACCGACACCAACCTCGGCCCGGCCGAACTCGCCCAGACAAGCAGCGACAAGGCGCTCGCGGCCCGCGTCGGCACCGGCCACTTCGGCTACACCAACTACCTCGCCTTCAACCCGAAGGTGAAGCCGTTCGACAATCCGAAGGTGCGTCAGGCGATCTCGTACGCCATCAACCGCACCAGTGTGATCAACGCGGCCGGCGGTTCCGCGCTCGCCGAACCCGCGACCACCTTCCTGCCCGACCAGAAGGCCTTCGGCTACACGCCGTACGACCACTTCCCGGCGGGCAAGACCGGCGACCCGGCCAAGGCGAAGGAGCTGCTGAAGGAGGCCGGTTACGCCGACGGTCTGACCATCTCGCTCACGCACTCCACCGCGCAGAACAGGGAGACCAGCCCCGAGGTCGCCACCGCCGTCCAGGAGTCCCTCAAGCAGGCCGGGATCACGGTCAAGCTGGTGGGCCTGGAGCCCAACGCGTTCAACGAGGCACGCTGGAGCGCCACCAAGTCGCCCGGCTTCTACCTCTCCCGCTGGGGCGCGGACTGGCCGTCCGGCGGTCCCTTCCTGGCGCCGATCTTCGACGGCCGGCAGATCGTCACGGACGGCGCCAACTTCAACCACGCGCTGCTCGACGACCCTGCGGTCAACAAGGAGATCGACGAGATCAACAAGCTGACCGATCTGGCCGCGGCGGCCGAGCGGTGGGGCGCGCTCGACAAGAAGATCGGCGAGCAGGCGCTCGACGTGCCGCTGTTCCACCCGGTCTACAAGCGGCTGTACGGCAAGGACGTCAAGAACGTCGTCATCAGTGACTGGACCGGAGTCCTCGACGTCTCGCAGGTCGCGGTCAAGTGAGTACGGTTCCCGATCTGCCGGCGTCCGGGGCGAAGGCGGGTGCCGCGGTCGCGGTGCCCGCCGCCTCGGACGCCCGTCAGGCCTGGCGGCGGCTGCGCGGACGCCCGTCGGCC
>NZ_FMDK01001228.1 GCF_900091995.1 Streptomyces sp. MnatMP-M17 | reverse complement strand
CCCGGCGGCTACCGGCTGGCCGCCGTACGGGACGACATCGACCTGTACGTCTTCGAGCGGCTCGCGCGCGAGGGCGCCGAGCGGCTCGACGCGGGCGACCCGGAGACCGCCGCCCGCACCTTGCGTGACGCGCTCGCGCTCTGGCGAGGTCCGGCCCTCGCCGATCTGCCCGGCGGTGACGACGGCGTACGGGACCGTGGTGTACGAGGCCGTGGTGTACGAGACCACGGCGTACGAGACCATGGCGTACGAGGTCATGGCATACGGCCCGAGGCCCAGCGGCTGGCCGCGCTCAAGCAGCGCGTCGAGGCCGATCTGCGGCGCGGCGCCACGGGCCCGCTCGTACCGGAGCTGACGGAGCTGGTCGCGGCCCATCCGTACGACGAGCCCTTCCGCGCCCAGCTCATCCGGGCCCTGTCGGCGGAGGGCCGGCAGGCCGACGCGCTCGCCGCGTACGAGGACACCCGCCGCGTCCTCGCGGACGCACTCGGCGCCGATCCCGGGCCCGAACTGACCTCACTGCACGCGCGGTTGCTCGCGGGTACGGACGCGGCGCGCGTCTCTGCGGTCGAGCCTCACCGGCCCGGCGGGAATCTGCGTCCTCGGCTGACCTCCTTCGTCGGCCGCGAGTCCGAACTCCACGCGATCCGCGCCGATCTGAGCCGTTTCCGGCTGGTCACGCTCACCGGTCCCGGCGGCTCCGGCAAGACCCGGCTCGCCGAGGAGTCCGCGCCCAGGGACGCCTGGCTGGCCGAACTCGCGCCGCTGGAGGACCCGTCCGCCGTACCGGGAGCCGTACTGAGCGCGCTCGGACTGCGCGAGACCCAGCTCGTCACCTATGAGGGCCGGTCCGTACGGGACGATCCCACCGCGCGGCTCGTCGACCATCTCGCGGACCGCGACACGCTGTTGATCCTGGACAACTGCGAGCATGTGATCGGCGCTGCCGCCGCCCTGGCCGAGTCCCTGCTCACCCGCTGTCCCGGACTGCGCGTACTCGCCACCAGCCGTGAGCCGTTGGGTGTGCCGGGTGAGGTGGTGCGTCCGGTGGAGCCGTTGCCG
>NZ_FMDK01001231.1 GCF_900091995.1 Streptomyces sp. MnatMP-M17 | reverse complement strand
GTGGCGAGCGGCCCGCCGGTCCCGCCGCGGACCGGGCGGCTGATCGCGGGCGTGCTGCTGTGCTGTGTGACGCTGTCCGGTGCCACGGCGGTGGGCGCGGCGAATGACCTCCATACGCATATCGAAATCGCGCAGGGAGAAAGCGCGGCGGACTGAACGGACCGGGCCGTAGGTGTGAGGTGGCGGGCCGGGATCACCGGGAGCGTTTCGCTCCCTCCTCCGGGCCCGCCGGGAAATTCATCCGTGCAGCCGTCCCAGCCGGATGGTTTCGCCGAGGGATTCCTCGCTCGTCATCCGCTGCCGGTCGGTGTGGCCAGGGTGTCTTCGGTACTCATGGCCTCCGGCCGCCGCAGTCGCCGCGGAAGCCGCCAACGGGCGCTCCTCGCGGTGTGTTTCCGGTCCCGGGGCGGCGCCGAGCAGAACCGGAAGCGCCCGGTCCATTCTCAGCGCGTCCACCGATTCCGCGAGCAGTTCATATTCCGTGGTGTCGTCACGTGTGGCGACACGCAGCAGCCTTCCGGCGGCCAAATGCTCGGCGACCAGGTCCTGGTGGGCCACATCGTCCCGCCAGGCCCGGAGCGTCGCAGGTACGTCCGGTACGCTCTCCGCCACCGGGGCGAGAGCTCCCGCCGGAAAATGCGCGCTTTCCGGGCTGGGATCGAGTCGTT
The DNA here is from genome assembly GCF_900091995.1 of Streptomyces sp. MnatMP-M17. Lineage (GTDB taxonomy): Bacteria > Actinomycetota > Actinomycetes > Streptomycetales > Streptomycetaceae > Streptomyces. Next base: position 1,332 of record NZ_FMDK01001231.1, on the reverse strand, counting down.
CGGCGATCCAGGTCGCACGGTCCCGCAGCCACCACAGTGCAAGTGCCAGAGTGGGAGCGCGATATGTGCCGAGGGGTACGCCGATACGCTGTCCACCGCAGACTCCATATGCGGTGACATGACACAGGAATTCGTCATGCACGGCCGCTCTCCTTGCGCCGTTCTGTGAGGCCGGACGGTCTGGGCCGCAATTCTTTGCAGTGACATCGCGCGGTACCGCAGGGCGATTCAGGAGGCCGATTTCCCCAGTGGGCGGAGATCGGCCTTCGAAGGCCCGAAGTTACAACTATGAAGGCATTGCTGACGCCCTGTCACGAGGCGGATCCGGCCAGAGTGGCGCTCCTTTACGGTGTCGATGGCCGAAACCTCACGTAATCGCATGGAGACACACCGTGCATGGCTGGCAGGTTATATAGCCGTTTGGGTATGTTCAGGCCATGTCCATACCGTTCGACGTCCTCGCAGAGCCGAACCGGCGGAAGATCCTCGATCTTCTCCTCGACCGTCCGCACACGGTCGGGCAGCTCACGGAGCGGCTCGGGCTGAGCCAGCCCGGCACCTCGAAGCATCTGAAGGTGCTGCGCGACGCCGGTCTTGTCGAGGTCCGGCAGGACGCCCAGCGCCGCTGGTACGAGCTGCGGCCCGAGCCTCTCGCGGAACTCGACACCTGGCTCGCCCACTACCGGCATCTGTGGTCCGGCGCGCTCGACGCGCTCGAACGGCAACTCGACGCGATGGAGGACGACTCCCCATGAACACCGACCCGCCCCACGACATCCCGCAGGATCCCGCTGCTTCCGGCCGCGCTTCCGATCCCGCCTCCGACGCCGCCCTCTTCGCCCTGGCATCTCTGCCTCACCGCGCTGGACCGGCTGCTCGGCGGCGGGGCCGGTCGAGACCGCTCATGACCGGAGCGGTGAGCTGCACGAGTCCTATGTGAAACGGTTCGACGGAGGTGCGGGCGCCGAACTCGCTCACCTACACCTGGCAGCCGCGCGGAACGGTCACCTGGGAGCTGGGGAAGGGCACGGGACACAGTGCCCGGCTCGTCCTCGTCCAGACCGGCCCGGAGGACTTCGACGCCCGTTTCCGTACACGGTGGCCTCTGGGCGACACCCGGGTTAACAAGTGGTTGACGCACTCGTTAGGGTGCCTTGAATGTTCGCTCCGCTTATTCCTCCCACATCTCTGCCAAGAGGCGTTCCCGCCCCGCCAGGTTCCCCTGGGGAGGCGCCATGACGCAGATCACCGAGCAGTCGGTACGGCCCGTGCCGGGCACCTCGGCGCAGACGCCGACGGCTGCCGCCACGGCGGCTCCGGGGGGCAGGAGCC
>NZ_FMDK01001232.1 GCF_900091995.1 Streptomyces sp. MnatMP-M17 | reverse complement strand
CGCCCGCGGCCGCGCTGTCCGCTGCCCAGCCCAACCGCTCGGCCCGCGCCTTCGCCCGCGTCGTCCGCGCCCTGGTCCAGCTCGGCGCCGATGCCGAGCACCAGGTCGCCGACATCGCCCGCACCGCAGGTCTGCGCCCCGGCCATGCCTCGCGCCTGCTGCTGACCGCGGTCGAGGAGCACTTCGCCGAGCACGGCGGCCGCTACGGCACCTACCGGCTGACCCGCGACGCCACCGCCCTGTTCGGCCCGGCCCCCGTCCGGCCGGCAACCCCGGCGATCACCGAGGCGCTGCACCGCCTGCACCAGGAGACCGGGCTGGCCGTGGCCTGGCACGAGCCGGGCTGGCGCCCCGGCACCGGCCTGCACCTTGACCTCGTCGAGGTGCTGTGCCGCCAGGCGGCCCTGCGCGCCGACGCCGCCCAGCTGCACAGCGACCTGTCCCGTACGGCCGCCGGCCGCATCGCGCTGGCCTACTTGCCGCCGCAGATGGCCAGCAACGCCGACGGCTGCCCCTTGCGCCTGCCCGAGCACCTGGCCCGCGCCGTCACCGGCAGCAGGATCGCCGCCAGCCGCACCGCTTCAACCCACAGCCTCGCCACGCCCGTTCAGCGCGGCAGTGCCCTCATCGCCACCCTCACCGTCACCGGGAGCCCTGCCGACTTCGCCGACCCGCTCACCGTGCAGGAGCACGCCGTCCTCCTGCGGCGCGCCGCCGCGCGCGTCAGCCTGTCCCGGACCGCCGACCTGCGCCAGACCGCCTGAACCGAGCCGACCCGGAAGGGATGCACCACCATGCACACCGCCCGACCCCTCGCCAACGGACTGAGCACCGACCACCCCCTGCCCGGCCTCGTGTTCGTCGACGACACCCATCTCCCTCTCGGCCAGAGCAGCCGGCTGAAGGACGCCGCGCTGAGCACCGGCGACTTCCACGGCCGGAGCGACGGCCAGTGGTGGGCCTACCTGCCCGACCCGGCCCGTCCGGAGCTGGCCTGGTGCGTCCGCCACCACCCCGTGCACGGCCGGTCCGTCCTGCTCTACCCCCTCTCCCAGGCGGCGGCCGTACTGCGCGAGTGGTGGGACGGGGCCCTGCTGCACCGTGCCGGCGGCTACTGGTGGGACGGGGCCACCTGGCACCGGCCCGGGCAGACCTGGGACCCCGAACGTGCCGCCTACCGTCCTCGGCCGGTGCCGGGCGCCATCACGATCACCGCCGACACCTACCGTGCCGAGCGGCCGGACGCCGCACCGGCCCGCCCGTACCGCGCTGCCGACATCGCCGCCGACGAACCGGCCCTCGCCGAGCACTGGCCCGATGACCTCGCCGTGTGGGCCGAACGGCAGACCGAGACCGGCGGCCGGCCGCTGAGCGCGTGCGTCATCACCCTGCACGCGCCGGAGCTGAACGCCTCCCAACTGCTGGGCGTGCCCGCCGTAGCCGCCACCGCCGGGATCTCCCCCTC
>NZ_FMDK01001233.1 GCF_900091995.1 Streptomyces sp. MnatMP-M17 | reverse complement strand
CCGGACGCCGCAGGCCCCGCCCTCCGGGCGGACGGCGCTACTTTCGAAACACGCCCTAGGACGCCCGGTGGCTCGCGACCACATCGGCCACCGCGACCAGCAGTGCCGCGACCACGAACGCCACCGACACGACCAGCCCGTGGTCGTACGCCGTCGGCCAGCCCTCGGGCTCCACCTGGGCGAAGAAGACCGAGCCCACGGCGGCGATACCGATCGCCGAGCCCACGCGCTGCCCGGTCTGGAGGGTGCCGCCCGCCGTGCCCGCCATGGCCACCGGTACCTCGGCGAGCGTCAGCGTCTGATTCGGCGTGATGACAAGGCCGCTGCCCAGACCGGCCACGAGCAGCGGCGCCGCCATCACCCAGCCGGCGGCATGGCCGGGCACGAGATGCACGGCGGACGCGGTGGCCGCGAGCCCCACGGCCACCGTGATCAGTCCGATCAGAACCAGCGGCCGGCCGAAGCGGCTGACAAGTCGGCCGCCGATACCGGCCGCCACGGCGGAGCCGAGGGCGAAGGGCGTGATGGCAAGTCCCGCCTCCAGGGCCGAGTAGTGCAGTCCGCTCTGGAGATAGAGCGTGGTGATGAAGAAGATCGCGGTGAATCCGCCGAAGTAGAGCAGGATCAGCAGACATCCCAGCGAGTACGAGCGGACACGGAACAGCGACAGATTCAGCACCGGCTGGGTGCCGCCCGTATGACACCGGGACTCCCATTTCACAAAGGCGGCCAGCAGGGCCGCGGCGACGAGCACCAGCAGCCACTTCTCGCCGCCGTGCCACTGCTGTGACTGGACGAAGGGCAGCAGCAGGAACAGCACTGTGCAGCCGAGGAGCAGTACACCGATCGGGTCGAGATCGCGCAGTCTGACCCGGCCGGCCGCCGGTGTGTCGGGCAGCAGCCGCCGGGCGAGCAGCAGACAGACGACACCCAGCGGGAGATTGACGTAGAAGACCCAGCGCCAGCCCTCGTCGGCGCCGGCGAACTGGATGATGAGACCGCCGAGCAGCGGTCCGACGGCCATCGAGATACCGACCACCGCGCCGAACATGCCGAAGGCCCGGCCCCGCTCACGGCCGGAGAACATCTGCTGGATCAGCGCGGAGATCTGCGGAGTGACCGTGCCTCCGGCGAAGCCCTGCACCAGCCGCGCGATCACCAGCCAGAGGCTCGACTGGGCCGCTCCGCAGGCCGCGGACGCCAGGGTGAAGAGCGCGAGTCCCACCATGAACACCACGCGCCGGCCACGGGCGTCGCCCAGCCTGCCGGCCGGGATCAGAAAGAGGCCGAAGGCGAGCGCGTACCCGGACAGCACCCACTGGAGGTCGGAGACCGGCGTGTGCAGGCCCTCGCGGATGGACGGCAGCGCGACATTGACGATGGAGACGTCCAGAAGCGTCATGAAGCCCGCGACCAGACAGACCGCGAGCGCCTTCCAGCGTCGTGGATCGGGCGTCGTGCCCGCGGCGGACGGGACGGGCCCGCCCGCCGCCGCTCCGCTGTCCCGCGCTGCGTCTCCGGCCCTGATCGG
>NZ_FMDK01001235.1 GCF_900091995.1 Streptomyces sp. MnatMP-M17 | reverse complement strand
GGCGGCGAGCCCATCCCCCCCGGCGGCAGCCGCTGCTCCCTCGGCTTCAACGTCCGCAGCGGCTCGACGTACTACGCGCTGACCGCCGGACACTGCACCAACATCAGCAGCTCGTGGAGCATCGGCACCCGTGCCGGCACGAGCTTCCCGGGCAACGACTACGGCATCATCCGCCACTCCAACGCGGCGGCGGCCGACGGCCGGGTCTACCTGTACAACGGCTCGTACCAGGACATCACCAGCGCGGCCAACCCGTCGGTGGGCCAGAGCGTCCGCCGCAGCGGCTCGACCACGGGCGTCCACAGCGGTACGGTCACCGGTCTCAACGCGACCGTGAACTACGGCAGCGGCCAGATCGTCAGCGGTCTGATCCAGACCAACGTCTGCGCCGAGCCCGGCGACAGCGGCGGCTCGCTCTTCGCCGGCAGCACGGCGCTGGGCCTGACCTCGGGCGGCAGCGGCAACTGCTCCTCCGGCGGCACCACGTTCTTCCAGCCGGTCGTGGAGGCCCTCAACGCCTACGGCGTCAGCGTCTTCTAGTCTCCACACGCACCACCGCATCACCTCACCATCGCGTCACCGCACAACGGCACGGACAACACGCTTCATCTGCTTGATCCTTCCTCGGAACACCGACGGGCCGCGCACCTGGTGCGCGGCCCGTCGCGCTTCCCGGACGTCCGATTCATTCAAGACCGGCTCCGGCACCCGCTCCTACCGTGGACGGATGACTCCTACGCCTGCTTCTACGCCTGCCCCACGACTCGACGCGATCGGCCTGGTCGTCTCCGACATGGCCGCCTCGCTCGCCTTCTACCGCGCGCTCGGCGTGCCCGTACCCGCCGATGCCGACACCGCGCCGCACGCCGAGGCCACTCTGCCCAGCGGCGTGCGCGTTCTCTGGGACACGGAGGAGACCGTACGTTCCTACGATCCCGGCTGGACCCGGCCGCAGGGCGGTGGACGGATCGGGCTCGCCTTCCTCTGCGCGAGCCCCGCGGAGGTGGACGCCACCTACGATTCCCTGGTCGCGGCCGGGTACCGAGGGCATCTGAAGCCCTGGGACGCCGTGTGGGGCCAGCGTTACGCGGTGGTCCTGGACCCGGACGGCTGCGAGGTCTCGCTGTTCGCCAGCGCCGCGTAGGCGCCGAGCGTGAGCCCGGCCAGATCGCGTGTCTCCCGGGCGAGATGCGCCTGGTCGGCACAGCCCGCGGCGAGCGCCGCCTCCGCGTACGGCTCGCCTGCCCGTACGAGCTCCAGCGCGCGCTGGAGCCGCAGTACCCGGGCCAGCGTCTTGGGCCCGTAGCCGAAGGCGTCCAGGGAGCGGC
>NZ_FMDK01001236.1 GCF_900091995.1 Streptomyces sp. MnatMP-M17 | reverse complement strand
CGGGTGCCGCGCCCTGGACCAGCGGGACCGCGCCGCGGCGGCGCGGCTCCTCGGGGCCCGTCGGGCCCGGCTCCTCGTACGAGGGCGGTTCGGTGGGCTCCGTGTCGGGCTCGTCCACGTCCAGCGGAGGGATGCCCGCGAGCATGGGGAGCTGTTCGCGCAGCCGGGCCGCGAGCTCGGAGGCGCGCAGCCGGGAGGCCGGGGCCTTGGCCAGGCACTGGACGAGGAGCTGCCAGAGCTCCTCGGGGATACCGGGCAGCGGGACGACGGTCTCGGTGACATGCCGGCGCAGTACGGCCCCGGGGTGGCCGCCACCGAACGGGGTGAAGCCCGCGAGCAGCTCGTACAGGACCGTGGCCAGCGCGTAGATGTCGACGGCGGCGCGCGGCGGCAGGCCCTCGACGATCTCGGGCGCCAGATAGTCGGGCGTGCCGATGATCCTGGTCGCCTTGGTGCGCCGGGGGGTGTCGATCAGCTTCGCGACGCCGAAGTCGGTCAGCAGCGCCGGGTGCGCGCCGCCGGGGCCCAGCGGGCCCTCCATGTCGAGCAGAATGTTCTCCGGCTTGACGTCGCGGTGGACGATCCCGGCCGCGTGCGCGGCGGCGAGACCGTCGGCGACATCGGCGATGATCGCGACCGCGGCCTCGGGCGCGAGCCGGCGCTCGCGGTCGAGACGGGTACGCAGATCCGTGCCGCGGACCAGTTCCATGACCAGCGCCAGATCGTTGCCGTCCACGACGAGATCGCGGACGCCGACCACCCGGGGATGGTCGAGCCCGAGCAGGGCGGTGCGCTCCTGTACGAAGCGTCCGACCAGCTCCTGGTCGGAGGCGAGGTCCTCACGCAACAGCTTGATGGCCACGGGCCCTTCGGGCCCTTCCCCGAGCCACACCGTGCCCGCGCTGCCCCGCCCAAGAATCTGATGGGCGGTGTACCGGCTGCCGATATTCCGTGCCAAGACTGCTCCCTCAGCGGCTGGCGTTGCCCATCAAAGTACGCGGGTATCGGGGCGTTACGTACGGGATCCCGGGGGTTGTCCCCCCTGGGATCACTGCCCCGGTACCGAACCCGAGCCGGAGCCCGGGTCCGAACCGCCCAGCTTCGAGAACCAGTCCGTCACCGTCGAAAACGCGTCACTTATCGCCGTCCAGTAGCTCTTGCCCTCGGCGACCCAGTCCTGAAGAGGTGTCAGCTCCCAGATCAGCCAGCCCGCGACGAAGAGCAGGACGAGCGTGAACAGACAGCCCTTGAGGCAGCCCAGACCGGGAATCCGCATCGGATTCGCGCCGCGCTGCCGCGGCTCGCGCGGCTGACGCGGTGCCGGCTGCTGAGGCGGCGGCTGGGGAGGAGCGTACTGCTGTTGCTGAGGCGGCGCGTACCGCTGCTGCTGAGGCTGAGGCGGCTGAGGCGCGTACCGCTGCGGAGGCTGGGCCTGGCGCTGGGGCCGCTGCTGATGCGCGGGCGGCTGTGGCGGCGGCTGCCGCCTGGGCGCCTGCGGGCGCTGCGGACGGCGGCGCA
>NZ_FMDK01001237.1 GCF_900091995.1 Streptomyces sp. MnatMP-M17 | reverse complement strand
AGCACCGCCGCGACGGCCGCGCCCACCCGTCCCGCGCCGCGCACCTGGACCCGCATCGCCCGCCGCGCCGCCAGCCGCCGTGTGCCCGCTCCCGGCTCCCGGTGCAGAACGGACAGGGACGCGAGATCGGCCCGCATCCGGTCGAAGGCGCCTGTCCGCTTCCGTAAGTCCTCGGCCGCCCGTCCGCCCGCGTCCGGATCGTCGAGCACTCCCGCCGTGGTCAGCCGCTTGACCAGCGAATCGGCCAGCCCGTCGGGCAGTCCCATCGCCCGCGCCTCCTCCCGCAGCAGCGGCAGCCCGCGTGTCCCGTCGAGCAGCTCCAGAAAGCTGCCCGTGGCCGTATCGACAGGACCCACCAGCACCGCATGCCCGGGTGTGACTCCGAACTGCACGGTCTGCCGCTCCCGCCACGCACGCCGCAGCGCGGGTTTCACCATCGGATGCATATCGGCCTCGCTCTCGATTTCCGCACGCTGATCTTCTTCGGACCGCTTGTTCCGATCCGGTTCTCAGAATGCAAGGCGGCGCGGGGAAGTGCCGAAAGTTATCCACAGCCATGGGCGTTAATCGTTCAAATTCCCCGGGCGGGAAAGTGGATCAAGATCGAACTGTCCCGGAGGCGGGACTTCCCCCATACGCAGCAGGTAACGTCGGGGCGTGTCCGCCGATTCTTCCCCTCGCTTGGCGGGGGAGCCCGCCCGCCGCCCGCCGCGCGGCTCGGGGACGAGCGCCGTAGAGGTCCGCAGGAGCGCCCGTCGCAGCAGAACCGTCTCGGCGTACCGCGAGGGCGACCGGACCATCGTGCTCATCCCCGCCCGGATGTCGGAGGCGGAGGAGCGCCGCTGGGTCACGGTGATGCTCGACAAACTTGCCGCACAGGAGAGCCGGCGCGTCCTCGGGGACAGCGAGCTGACCGAGCGGGCCGAGCAGCTGTCCGCCCAGTACTTCAACGGCAGCGCCAGACCGACCTCCGTGCGCTGGGTGACCAACCAGAACACCCGCTGGGGCTCCTGCACCCCGGCCGAAGGCAGCATCAGGCTGTCGCACCGGTTGCAGGGCATGCCGGAGTATGTCGTCGACTATGTCCTCGTCCATGAGCTGGCCCATCTCCTTGTACCGGGCCACGGTCCGCGGTTCTGGAGGCTGCTGGAGGCCTATCCGCGCACCGAGCGCGCCCGCGGCTATCTCGAAGGCGTCGTCGCCGCCGACCGGCTGCCGCATCTGCCCGTCACGCACGAGGAATGACGGAGCGACAGCACCGTTGATCATGTACCGACTCTGTACCGGCTTGGCTCAATGTCGGACATAGCCGTTAGCCTGGCGCGACGCAGTCACATTCGGGATGGGGGACGGTCGTTACGCATGGCCAGGGAATTCCAGCGCGGCCACAAGGCCAAGATCAGTGATCTCACGCCGGGGACGGATCTGTACGTAGGTGTGCAGATCGCCGCTCCCGGGCTGACCTTCGACATCAGCTGCTTCGGCCTCGATGCCGATGAACAGCTCTCGGACGACCGTTACTTCATCTTCTTCAATCAGCCCAAGTCGCCTGAGGAATCAATCCAGTTGCTGGGCGCCCAAGCCGGTGACACCGAGTCCTTCAGGGTGACGCTGGAGCGTATCCCGGCGCAGATCCACAAACTCTCGTTCACCGCCACCATCGACGGCGCGGGCCAGATGTCCCAGGTCGGTCCCGGATATATCCGGCTGGTCGCGGGTGGCGAGGAAGTCGTCCGATACGCGTTCAACGGCTCGGAGTTCACCACCGAGCGCGCCGTCATGCTCGGCGACTTCTATCTCAAGGACGTATGGCGGTTCGCCGCCGTCGGCCAGGGCTTCGACGGCGGGCTCGACGCGCTCCTGAAGAATTTCGGCGGCGAGGTCGCCGAGGAGGAGCCGGCGCCGCCGCAGCCGCCGGTCGGTGGA
>NZ_FMDK01001238.1 GCF_900091995.1 Streptomyces sp. MnatMP-M17 | reverse complement strand
TCAGCCGCTCCCGCGGCGGGCGCTCCCTCACCCAGCCTGATCCAAACGAAAGACCCTAGCTGTCCACCGGCTTCACTGACTCCGTCGCGCCCTGCTGCTCCGGTATGAACGGCTCCGCCGCGAACCCGGGCAGCCAGGCCTCCAGTTCGTCCCTCAGCCGTACCGTCGCATTGAGCTGGCAGAGCACACCGATGGTGCTCAGCGTGACGCGGTGTATCAGCAGATACGACGGCGGAAGATTCAACTGCTTGCCCAACTGATGGGCGGGCGACCGTGGATCCGCTATCCGGGCGGCCTGATCGCGCATCCAGCTCCGGGTGAAGGTGAACTCGTCCACCGCCGCCGGTTCGATGATCGGCAGCAGATAGTCCAGCACCGCGTCCGGGTCGAGATCGATGGACTCCTTGACGAATCCCTCCTCGCGCAGCAGGTCGTACACCGCCTCGGCGTCGTCCTCCAGTGTCAGCCGCAGGGCCTCACCGATGGTGCCGGGAAGCCCGCCCGGCAGCCGGTCCACCGTGCCGAAGTCCAGCACCCCGAGCCGCAGTTCACCGCCCGCACCGCTTTCACCGTCGTCGCCGTCCGTGCCGTCCTCGTCGGAGGCCGCAGGAGGAAGCAGCCGGAAGTTGCCCGGATGCGGATCGGCGTGCAGCAGACCGGTGCGTGCCGGGCCCGAGAAGAGAAACCTGGCCAGGAGCTGTCCCGCCCGGTCGCGCTGCTCGGGCGTCCCGTCGGAGATCACCTCCGACAGCGGTATCCCGTCGATCCACTCCGTCACCAGCACCTGCTCGCCCTGGTGCACCACCTCGGGCACCACCACATCCGGATCGCCCGCGAACTCCGCCGAGTGCTCGCGCTGTGACTCGGCCTCCAGCGCGTAGTCCAGCTCCTCGGAGACGCGGTCGCGCAATTCGGTGATCAGCGGCTTGATGTCCATCCCCGGGATCAGCGGCCCCAGCAGTCTGGCGAACCGGCTGAGCTGTGCCAGATCGGAGAGCAGCGCCTCACCGGCTCCCGGATACTGCACCTTGACCGCGACCTGGCGTCCGTCATGCCAGACCGCCCGGTGCACCTGGCCGATCGACGCGGCGGCCGAGGGCTTGTCCTCGAACTCCAGGAACAGCTCGCGCCACTCCTCGCCGAGCCGCTCCGCCAGCACCGCGTGGACCGTACGGACCGGCATGGGCGGCGCCGCCTCCTGGAGCTTGGTGAGCGCCGCCCGGTAGGGCCCGGCGATCTCCTCGGGCAGCGCCGACTCGAAGACGGACAGCGCCTGCCCGAACTTCATCGCACCGCCCTTCAGCTCGCCGAGCACCTTGAAGAGCTGGTCCGCCGTGCGCTGCTGCAACTCCCTGGCGACGAGCTCCGCGGACTTTCCGCCGATCCGCTTGCCGAGGCCCCAGGTGGCCCGGCCGGCGAAGCCCAGTGGCAGCGTGGCCAGCTTCGCGGTCCGGGTGACCGCCTTCCGGGGAAGATCAGACATGAAGCCCCTCCAAGTCCCAGACAGCCGTGCCGCCTGTGCCGGATACCCGGCCATTGTGTCGTGCGACGCCCTCGTCTCCGCCAGGCGCACCCCTGCGCGGCCTGTCGGCCGCACCACAGGGGCAGTCCGGATGCGGCTCGGTCCGCTCCGCCCGCCCGG
>NZ_FMDK01001241.1 GCF_900091995.1 Streptomyces sp. MnatMP-M17 | reverse complement strand
GGCGGCCCTCCCGTCGGCCGCCGCGTCCTTGACCGCCGCACCGTCGGCGACCGCCGCACCGGCTGAGCGCCAGGCGGACGCGCCGGCGTCACCGGCCGGGACCTCGGCCGATCTCGCCGGACTCGTCACCGCGCACATCGCCTCCGTACTGGAGTACTCCGGCGACCGCCGCGTCGAACCGCACACCAGCTTCAAGGACCTGGGCTTCGACTCGCTGATGTCGGTCGAACTGCGCAACGCGCTGTCCGCCGCCACCGGACTGCGGCTGCCCAGCGGACTCCTCTTCGACCGGCCCACGCCCGCCGCGCTCATCGACCATCTGCGCACACTGACCGAAGGGCCGGGCGAGGCGGCGGACGACGAACCGTCCGGCGCGGAAGCCGCCCATGAGCCCATCGCCATTGTCGGCATGGCCTGCCGCTATCCGGGCGGGATCGCCTCGCCCGAGGATCTGTGGCGGCTGGTCGCCGACGGCGGCGACGCGATCTCGGGCTTTCCCGTCGACCGGGGCTGGGACGAGGAGCTCTTCGACCGCGATCCGTCGAAGAGCGGCAGGAGTTCCGTACGCGAGGGCGGATTCCTGCATGACGCGGCCCGGTTCGACAACGCCCTCTTCGGGATCTCGCCGCGCGAGGCGCTGGCCATGGATCCACAGCAGAGGCTGCTGCTGGAGACCGCCTGGGAGGCCGTGGAGCGGGCCGGGCTGGACGCCGACGCGCTCAGAGGCAGCCGTACCGGTGTGTTCGTCGGCGCCACGGCGCTCGACTACGGACCGCGTATGCACGAAGCGCCCGACAGTGTGGAGGGCTATCTGCTGACCGGCACCACACCGAGTGTGATGTCCGGCCGTATCGCCTATCAGCTCGGGCTCGTCGGGCCCGCGGTGACCGTGGACACGGCCTGCTCGTCGTCGCTGGTGGCGCTGCACATGGCGGTACGGTCGCTGCGCTCCGGAGAGACCACACTGGCCCTCGCCGGCGGCGCCACCGTGATGTCGGAGCCCGGTATGTTCGTGGAGTTCTCCCGGCAGCGCGGTCTCGCGGCCGACGGACGCTCCAAGTCCTTCGCGGCGGGCGCCGACGGCACCTCATGGGCGGAGGGCGTCGGTCTGCTGCTGGTGGAGCGGCTCTCGGACGCCCGGCGCAACGGACATCCGGTGCTCGCCGTGATCCGTGGCTCCGCGATCAACCAGGACGGCGCGAGCAATGGACTCACCGCGCCCAGCGGTCCCTCCCAGCAGCGTGTCATCCGCCAGGCCCTGGCCGACGCGGGCCTCGGCCCGGCCGAGGTCGACGCGGTGGAGGCCCATGGCACCGGAACGCGGCTCGGCGATCCCATCGAGGCCGAGTCGGTCATCGCCGCCTACGGGCAGAACCGTGAACGCCCGCTGCTGCTGGGCTCGTTGAAGTCCAATATCGGTCATGCCCAGGCCGCCGCCGGTGTGGGCGGTGTGATCAAGATGGTGCAGGCGATGCGCCACGGTGTGCTGCCGAAGACACTGCATGTGGATGAACCGTCGCCGTTCGTGGACTGGGACTCCGGCGCGGTGGAGCTGCTCACCGAGCAGGCGGAGTGGCCGGAGGTGGACCGTCCGCGCCGGGCCGCCGTCTCCTCCTTCGGGATCAGCGGCACCAACGCCCATGTCGTCCTCGAATACGAGCCGGTGGACGAACAGCCGGCCCCGGAGCCTCCCGTTCCGGCGGCCCTGGCACCCTGGCTGATCACCGCGCGCGACGAGACGGCCCTGCGCGCCCAGGCTGTCCGGCTGCGCGAACACATCGCCGCCACCGGCGCCCGTCCCGCGGATATCGGTCTCTCGCTCGCGACCACCCGTACCGCCCTCGATCGGCGGGCCGTGATCCTCGGCACCACGGGCGACACATTCCTGGCGGGGCTCGACGCGCTGGCACAGGGCGCCGACGTACCGCAGTTGGTCACCGGAAGTGCCTCGGGCGCCGGCCGTACCGCGTTCCTGTTCACCGGACAGGGCGCACAGCGCGCCGGTATGGGCAAGGAACTCCACGCGTCGTCACCGGTGTTCGCCACCGCCCTCGACGAGGTCTGCGCGGCACTGGACCGGCATCTCGAACGACCGCTGCGCGATGTGCTGTTCGCTCCCGCCGACAGCGCGGACGGTGCGCTGCTGCACCGGACCGCGTACACCCAGCCGGCCCTGTTCGCCGTGGAGACGGCGCTGTTCCGGCTGCTGGCACACCATGGACTCACGCCCGCCCTGCTCGCCGGGCACTCGATCGGCGAGCTGACCGCCGCCCATGTCGCCGGAGTGCTCTCGCTGGACGACGCGGCGCTGCTCGTCGCGGCCCGAGGACGGCTGATGGAGTCGGCGCGTACCGGTGGCGCGATGATCGCGATCGAGGCGGAGGAGGCCGAACTCGCCGCCGGACTCGCACTCCACCCGGGCCTGCTCTCCGTCGCCGCTGTCAACGGTCCCACCTCGCTGGTGATCTCCGGCGACGAGGACGCGGCCGAACAGGTCGCGGAGCACTGGCGGGCGCTGGGCCGCAGGACACGCCGGCTCCAGGTCAGCCATGCCTTCCACTCGCCGCACATGGACGATGTCCTGGACGAGTTCCTCGCGGTCGCGCGCGGCCTCACCTTTCACGCGCCCGCCCTTCCGATCGTTTCCACCGTCACCGGTGAGATCGCCGACGCCGCCGTCCTCACCTCGCCCGACCACTGGGCCGGTCAGATACGCGGTACGGTCCGCTTCCTGGACGCGGCCCGCGCCCTGGAGCGGCACGGCGCCACCGTCTTCGTGGAGGTGGGCCCCGACGCCGTACTGACCTCCATGGTGCGCGACTCCCTCACCGGCGATCCGGCCGCTGTGCCGCTGATGCGGGCCGGTCGGCCCGAGGCGGAGACACTGGCCACGGGCCTCGCGACCGCCCTCACCCGAGGCGCGCCGCTCGACACCGCCTCGTTCTTCCCGGGCGCCCGCCGTGTCGACCTGCCGACGTACGCCTTCCAGCGCGAGCACTACTGGCTCGCGAGCGACACCGTCACCGACGCCAGAGGCCTCGGTCTCGATCCCGCGGACCATCCGCTGCTCTCCACCGCGATGGAGCTGGCCGGGCGCGAGGACCATGTGCTCTCGGGCCGCCTCGGCACCGGCAGCCATCCCTGGCTGGCCGACCACGCCATCGACGGCACGGTCCTGGTGCCCGGCACCGCCTTCCTCGAACTCGCCCTGACCGCAGGCGGACTTCTCGGCGCCGACCGGGTGGAGGAACTCACGCTGGAGTCGCCGCTGACACTGCCCGAGCACGGCGCGACGCGGATCCAGGTCTCCGTGGACGCTCCCGACGCCTCCGGCGCGCGCACCTTCGGCATCCACGCCCGCC
>NZ_FMDK01001242.1 GCF_900091995.1 Streptomyces sp. MnatMP-M17 | reverse complement strand
CGCACAAACCGACGCGCCTCGTTCTTCTCGTCGGCGAACTTCATCTCCGACGCCACGAACTTCCAGGTCTCCCGCGCCACCACGGTCGAGTCGATGGTGATGCGTGGCGAACGGTCGGTGTCGGGCCGCAGAGTGAAGCGGTCCATGACCCGGTTGGTCATGGCGTGGCTGAACACATCGAGCAGATCGAAGACGGAACCGTCGGGCAGCAGCGCCTTCAACTGCCCGTCCCGCTCCTCCACCAGTACATCGCCGCAACGGACCGTGCGCGGCCGGTTCGGGTCCGCGGTCTGGTCCACGATGGCGACGTAGTAGTCCTGCGGACGGTCCAGGGACGGTCTGCTGCGGGTGGACCACTTCAGCGGAAGTTCCTTGGGCAGCATGGGCATCAGCCGCGGCCCGGGGAAGTCGGTCGTGGTCTCGTCGATCAGCTCCTGCATGTCCGGGTGCTGATGGACGAAGAGCGAGGCACCCAGGGTGTTCATGGCGACATGCAGTTCGCCGAGGACGAGCTCGAACTCACCGCGCTCCACCGCGTCGAGATCATCGGCGATGACCATGACATCGGGACTGATGTAGCGGGCCAGGGACCAGCCGCGGCCCGGTTCGCCGAAGGCCTCCTGGACCTGGTCGGCGATATCGGCGGAGGAGAGCCGTACGCGCCGGGCTCCGGCCGGAGCGTTGATGATCCGCGCCCAGCGCTCGCGCAGTTCGGCCTGGATACGGTCGATGTCCGCGATCGACTCGCTGTGCGGCGCGGGCAGGCACTCGAACCAGAGGGAGCCGAGGTCGACGCGGTCCTGCCGGGCGCGCAGCCGCTCGTACGCCTCCTTGATGCGTCCGCCGACGGTTTCGGCGAACCGGTTGGTCATCCAGCGGGCGCCGGTGAGGCAGAGCTCCAGTGGAGTGAGCTGCTCCAGTACGGCGGTGCCCACGGTGGCGGTGGCCGATCTGCGGCAGTCGGAGTAGACCAGCGCGCGGTTGGGCGCGGTACGGGCGCCCTTCTCCCGCTGGGCGGAGGCTTCGGTCAGTTCGGCGAAGTCGGCTTCGAGCGCGGCGAGCGCCTCGCACAGTTCGTCGGCGTCGAAGCCGGCCGCCTGTACCCGGTCACGGCCTCGTTCGAGTATGTCCAGCTTGGCGAGGGCCGGTTCGCGCAGCTCCGCGTCGCCGATCGTCTCCACGAAGGAGCGCAGGGCGCGTTCCGGGAAGGTGCCCGCAGGGACGTCCAGTTTCCAGGCGACCCAGCGCTGGGCGACAAGCCACTCCAAGGTCTCGGTGATCTCGGCGGGCGACACCTCGCGACCCTCGGCCCGGGAGACCTCGTCCACGATATCGGTGAACAGCCGTACTCCGTCGCAGAGTTCAAGGACGCGCAGCTCCCGCTCCGACACCGTACGCGCGGGACGCCCCGGAGCACGCACCGTACCGTCCACTACGCCGACGAACGGGACCCGGCGCGGAGCCACCCACTCCCGCACACCCGGA
>NZ_FMDK01001243.1 GCF_900091995.1 Streptomyces sp. MnatMP-M17 | reverse complement strand
GGCCGGAGCCTCACCGGGCGAGGTCGGGGCGGAGTGTCGGGGGGGGGGTGGCACTCCGCGCGGACGGCTCGTGGCTTCACAGTACTGCTGGCCACGCGACTGAGCATTGATTTTCGCCTGCTCTGTGCCCCCGTGTCGGCACGGATAGAGCGCTCGCGCCATCCGGTGGACAGTCTGCGACATACGGCACGCAGGGCGGCAGGTTCTCGGGGCACGGAGATCCGCGCCGGGCTGCGCACGGCTCATGCACGGATGCTGCCGGCCGGCACCGCCATGTCGCCGGTGTGCAGCCCTTGCCGCTCCCAGTCCCTCAGCAGGGCGTAGTCGCGCTCCACGAGGTCCGCCGATTCTGCGGCGAGGTACAGGAAACCGGGAGTGCTCAGGAGGTCGGTGGTCGGCTGGAGTGGCTCACCGTGGTCGACGGCGGGGCAGACCGCGACTGCGCTGGGCAGCGTGGCAACGCGGGTCATCGCGGCGTGGTCGGCGTGACCAGTGCGGTGGTTGATGAATTCGACGTTGCGCAGGACCCCGGACCAGGTGAGGCGGTGGTCCTCGAAGTCGTCGAAGGTCTGCGGGGCGGCCAGGGCGGCCGCGGCCAGCGCGGTCTGGGACATGCCGCAGTGGCGTTCGACGACGGCTGGGGCCGTCGCGCCGCCGAGACGGGCGCCCGTCTCGATCAGGACGGGACCGCGCCGGGTGAGCATGACCTCCGTGTGGGCCGCGGAGTTGCGGATACCGAGGGCGTCGAGGACGGCGAAGGTGAAGTCGCGCACGAGGCGGGCTTCGCCGGTGTCCGCCCGCACGGGCTCCTCGTAGTCGTAGATGGGGCCGCCGCCAGGACCGACCAGTTTGCTGTAGCGCCAGGTCTCGGCGACTTTGTGCCGGCCGTCAAGGGAGACGGTGTTGATGTAGAACTCGGTGCCGATGAGGCGTTCCTGGACGAGGGCGGCGGTGTTGCGGCGGCCGAAGACCGTGCGGCTGTGCAGCACGGTGCTGGTCGCGTCGCGGACTTCTGCGAGCGTGCGGCAGAAGCGCACCCCGTCCGAGCCGGCGGAGCCGAGAGGCTTGACGACGGCTTCCGGGAGGCCGGAGGCGGTGAACCAGCGGGCCGCAGCGATGGCGGACGTGACGAGTTGCGTGCGCGGGGTGGCGAGGCCGGCGGCGCTGACGGCGGCGGCCATGAGGTTCTTGTCGCGGCGGGCTGCTCGCTGCTCGGGCCGGTTGGTGGGCAGCCCCAGGGCGTGGGAGAGGGTCTCGGCGAGGGTGACCCCGGACTCGGTGCCGGCGACTACGCGCGTGGTCCCGTCGCGTCTGAGCAGATCCGCCAGGTCCGCGGCGTCCGGGACGAAGCCGTGATCACGGGTGTAGTGCTTCGGGTCGAAGGTGCGGCGCAGGAAGTCATGGTTGTCGGGCTGGCTCTGGATGTGGGAACAGGGCACGCCCAGGTGGTGAAGGCGTCCTGCCAGGGCGGCTCCGGTCGAGTAGCCGTCGACGATGGCGATGGTCATGGTTCGTCCTCGGGTTGGTTGCGAGCGGCGCGGTGTGCGGACGGCGGGCCTTATGCGGCGGGCTGGAGACGGTGGCGGGCGAGCCGGTATGTCGAGGCGACGCGCGCCCGGTTCCAGCCGGGAGCCTGCGGCAGGTCACGCAGGTGGCGCCGTAGTTCGCTGGCCTGGACGATGGTCACTCCGCCGCTGTACAGGCCTCCGCGGGGGACGGGGGCGTGGTGAACGGCGATGACGGCACGGACCGGGTGTCCGAGGGCCTGTGCCGCGGAGTCGGCTTCCCACAGGACGGTCTCGATCGTCTTGTTCTGGGGGTAGCGGCCGTACCAGAGGCGGCCGTGGCGGTCGGTGGTGACGCGGGCGTTCTTGGCGTTCCAGGTCTTGGTGTCGACGTACACGGGGCCGCAGCGGCCTATGACGAGGTGGTCGCCGTTGTATTTGGAGCCGACGCGGAAGTCGTGGATGACGGTCCAGGCTCCGAGGCCGCACCAGACGAGGGTGCGCAGAATACGCGCCGTCTTCCGTTCGCCGGCGGCTCCACGGGCCCAGGTGCTGCCGCCGTTCCGGTAGAGGCGGCGCAGAGCGAGGACGGTGATGGTCAGGGCCATGGCGAAGCCGGCGCGGGCGCTGGTCACCGTGGCGGTCAGGTAGGCGGCGCCTCCGGCGGCGGGTGCCACAAGAAGGGGCACGGCCCAGGCAGCCGTGCGGTGTTGCTTCCTGCGCTCGTCGGCGCGGATAGTGTCGGCCATGCGCTGGGCGCTGGCGCCGGCGCCGGGGCGGGG
>NZ_FMDK01001244.1 GCF_900091995.1 Streptomyces sp. MnatMP-M17 | reverse complement strand
CAGGCGCCGGAAACCGTTCACACGTGGTGGACAGTACGGCCGCCGGCCAGGCGTACACCGCGCTCGCCACCGTCGAGGAGCTGGCCAAGGACTGGAACGAGGGCGGTCCCAACGTCCTGCGCGCCGGCGGTCTCTCCGTACGCGATCTCAAGCGCACCGCCGCCGCCCTGGACGTCTCCGAGTCCGTGGCCGCCTTCTGGGTCGAACTCGCCTACACGGCAGGGCTGCTGGCCACGGACGGCGAACCGGACGAGCGGTACGCGCCGACGCCCGCGTACGACGACTGGCAGGAACTGTCCTCGCCGGAGCGCTGGGCCCGGCTCGCCACCGCCTGGCTGACGGCGACCCGTACGGCGGGCCTGGTCGGCAGCCAGGACAGCAAGGGCCGTACGCTCGCGGCCCTCGGTCCCGACCTGGACCGCGGCCCGGCGCCCGAGGTACGGCGGCGGATCCTGGAACTCCTCGCCACGCTCCCCGAGGGCACGGCGCCCGATCCGGAATCGCTGCTGGCCCGGCTGCGCTGGGAGCGTCCGCTGCGCGGCGCGTCCTCCGCCGGGCGCTCGGACGATCTGCGCTCACGGCTCGCGGCCTGGACGCTGAACGAGGCCGAGATGCTGGGCGTCACCGGCCGAGGCGCGATCTCGTCGCACGGGCGGGCGCTGCTGACGCGAATGCCACCAACCTCACCGGTGTCTCCCGACGGCCATGGCCCGCGCGCGGCGGCGGAAGCAGGTCTCGGCAGCCCGCGCACAGGTGGTGACACAGGTATGGGTATGGGCCCACGCACGGCGGACGACGCCGTACGCACCAGCTGCGTACACACCGGCGCCGAGCTCACCGCCGCCGGGCGCCGCGCCGCCGCCGCGCTCGCGCCGCTGCTGCCGGAGCCTCTCGACCATGTCCTGCTCCAGGCCGATCTCACCGCCGTCGCTCCGGGCCCGCTCCTGCGCCCGCTCGCCGAGCTGCTCTCCATCGCCGCCGATGTCGAGTCCAAGGGCGGCGCCACCGTCTACCGGTTCACACCGGGATCGGTACGGCGCGCGCTCGACGCCGGTCAGTCGGCCTCCGATCTGCATGACTTCCTGAGAGCCCACAGCCGTACGCCCGTTCCGCAGCCGCTCGCCTATCTCATCGACGATGTGGCGCGCAAGCACGGCCATCTCCGGGTCGGTTCGGCCTCCGCGTACGTACGCTGCGACGACGAAGCCGTACTGGACGAGATCCTCGCCGACAAACGTTCGCAAGGACTGCGGCTGCGCCGTCTCGCGCCGACCGTCCTGTCCGCCCACGCCGATCCGACGACGCTGCTCGACGGGCTGCGCACCATGGGCTTCGCACCCGCCGCCGAGTCCGCCGAGGGCGATGTGATGATCACCCGCGCCCATGCCCACCGCACT
>NZ_FMDK01001245.1 GCF_900091995.1 Streptomyces sp. MnatMP-M17 | reverse complement strand
GCCCGGCGCGCCAGCCGACCCGCCTCCACCGCGTGCCGCATCGCCTCCGCCATCAGCACCGGCTCCCGCGCCCGCGTCACCGCCGACGCCAGCATCACCGCCGCGCACCCCAGCTCCATCGCCAGCGCCGCGTCCGACGCGGTGCCCGCGCCCGCGTCCAGGATCACCGGTACGCCCGCCCGCTCCACGATGAGCTCGAAGTTGTGCGGGTTGCGGATCCCGAGGCCGGAGCCGATCGGCGAGCCCAGCGGCATGATCGCGGCGCAGCCCACATCCTCCAGCTTTCTGGCCAGCACGGGATCGTCGTTGGTGTACGGCAGCACAGTGAAGCCGTCGTCGACCAAGATCTCGGCCGCGTCCAGCAGTTCGATCGGGTCGGGCAGCAGCGTCCGCTCGTCCGCGACCACCTCCAGCTTGATCCACTCCGTACCGAGCGCCTCGCGCGCCAGCCGGGCGGTCAGGACCGCCTCGCCCGCCGTGAAGCAGCCCGCCGTGTTGGGCAGGGCGCGGATGCCCAGGGAGTCGAGCACGGAGAGGACCGAGCCCTGGACCGTGGGATCGAGGCGGCGCATCGCGACGGTGGTGAGTTCGGTGCCCGAGGCGCGCAGACAGCGTTCCAGTACGTCCAGGCTGGGGGCTCCGCCCGTGCCCATGATCAGCCGTGAGTTGAGGACGGTGGAGCCGATGGTGAGCCGGTCGTCGGCCATGGCGGCTCAGCCTCCCTGGACCGCGGTGAGGACTTCCACCCGGTCGCCGTCGCCGAGCACCGTGCCGGACCAGTGGCCGCGCGGCACCACCGTCTCGTTGACGGCGGCGGCGACACCCGAGGGCGCTGGAGTGAGGGTGGCGACCAGGATGTCGAGGGTGGTGCCGGAGGCGAGATCGCGGGCCTCGCCGTTCACGGAGACGGTCACACGGACAGAGGTGCTCATACGGTCAGCTCCCGCGGTACGGGGGTGAGGTCCTGCGGTACGGAGGTGAAGCGGAGCGGAGTGAACGGGCGGGCCACGTCCGGGAGTTCGCCGGTGGTCAGCACCGTGGCCAGCGCGTCGCCGGTGACCGGTGTGAGCAGCACGCCGTTGCGGTAGTGCCCGGTCGCGAGACTCAGCCCGGGCAGCGCGGTCGGTCCCAGCAGCGGCGCGTTGTCCGGCGAGCCCGGACGCAGTCCCGCGCGGGTCTCGGTGAGCGGCAGTTCGGTGATGCCGGGGACCAGTTCGTGCGCGTCCCGCAGCAGCTCGTACACTCCGCCCGCCGTGACCGTGGTGTCCCAGCCCAGCTCCTCGCTGGTGGCGCCGACGACCAGCTCGCCGTTCTCGCGCGGCACCAGATACACCTGGCTGCCGCGCACCACGGCCCGTACCGTCCTGGACAGGAACGGCGCGTACGGACGAGGCACCGTCAGCCGCAGGACCTGGCCCTTGACGGGCCGTACCGGCGGCAGGACTTCGGCAGGGACGCCCGCCAGCCGTCCGCTCAGACTGCCGGCCGCCAGTACCACCTGGTCCGCGGTGAGCGCGCGCCCGTCGTCCAGTACGGCACCGGCGGCCCGGTCCCGTACGACGGAGAGCCGCTCGGCCCAGGCGCGGTGGAAGACCACTCCGGCCCGTTCGCAGGCGGTGAGCAGGGCCGAGGCGAGCCGGCGGGGATCGATCTGGTGGTCGCCGTCCACGCGCAGACCGCCGCGTACGCCCGGCGCGAGCATCGGTTCCAGACGCCGGCACTCGCGTCCCGTGAGCCACTCGGACGTCAGGCCCGAGCGCTGCTGAAGGGCGTGCAGTTCGCGCAGCTCGGCGCGGTCGTCGGTGTCGAGGGCGACGGCGAGCGTGCCGCAGGCGCGGTAGCCGGTCTCCTGGCCGCCCGCCTCCTCCAGCTCGGCCACGAACTCCGGATAGCGCTCCGCCGAGGCGAGATTGAGCCCGAGCAGAAGCTGTTCGCCGTGGTGGAGTTCGGTGACGGCGGCGAGCATGCCCGCCGCGACCCGCGCGGCGCCTTTGCCAGGACCGGGATCGACGACGGCGGTACGCAGTCCGTGCTGCGCGGCTCGCCAGGCCGTGACCAGTCCGATGATTCCGCCGCCGATGACCAGGACATCGGAAGCGGTCTTCTCCTGGGACGACTGCATGGGCGTCCAGCCCCTCCCTTCGCCGGCATGACCCGGATCAGGTTCGTACGGTCGGAGGCCGCTTCAGCCTCCCTCTCAGCCCGGTGCGTCCGGACTCCCGCGAGGTAGTGTCGACGGCAAGCCTAACGCGCCGCCCGCCGCGCGGTAAGGCCGTCCCGTAGGGGCGGGAGCCGGAACGGCCCGCCGCCCGCGGCCCGTCCGCTGCTTAAGGTGACCGGGTGAGCGAGCAGCGCAGACACGAGCAGCAGCGGGAACAGCCGGGCGTCGTCATCGTCGGTGCGGGCATGGCGGGCGTGCAGACCGCCGTGGCCCTGCGGGAGAAGGGCTACGAGGGCCCGGTCACCCTGATCGGCGCGGAACCCCATCCGCCCTACGACCGGCCTCCGCTCTCCAAGGCGGTCCTGCTGGGCACGGCGGACGGCTCGGCCTTCGACATCGACTTCGAGGCACTCTCCGTCCGGCTGAGACTCGGCGTGGAGGTCACCGGACTGCGCCCGGACGCGCGGGAGGTCGACACCGCGGCCGGGCCCGTCCCGTACGGCGTACTGGTCCTCGCCACCGGCGCGGAGCCGGTCGGACTGCCGGGTGCCGTCTCCGTGCCGGGCGTCCATCTGCTGCGCACCCTGGACGACGCCGAGGCGCTGCGGCCCGTGCTCGGCCGACGGGACCGGATCGTGGTCGTCGGCGCCGGATGGATCGGCGCGGAGTTCACCACCGCCGCCCGCGAGGCCGGGTGTGCCGTAACGGTCGTGGAGGCCGCGGACCGGCCGCTGCCGGGCGCCCTGCCGGCCGAGGTCGCCGCAC
>NZ_FMDK01001246.1 GCF_900091995.1 Streptomyces sp. MnatMP-M17 | reverse complement strand
AATCGGAACGGGTACGGACAGGACGAACAAAACGCGTCGTGGGACAGCCGGTACGGCTGGTTAGGCTTGGCTAAGTCTAAGCACCCGAATCAAGCCACCCGCGGGGCCCGGCCCGCATACGGCTGCGCCCCGCCCGCATACGGCTGCGCCCGGCCCGTATACCGCCTGCCTGGGCACAATGGCTCCCATGGCTTCCTCCACGGCTCGGCACGCACCCACCGTCGGCTTCGACCTCGATATGACGCTCATCGACTCGCGTCCCGGTATCCACGCCGCCTACCTGGCACTTTCCGCCGAGACCGGAGTGCGGATCGACGCCGATCTCGCGATCACCCGGCTCGGGCCGCCGCTCGAAGAGGAGCTGGCGCACTGGTTTCCCGAGGACCGGATCGAGGAGGTGGGCGACCGGTACAAGGAGATCTATCCCACAATCGCCATCGCGCCGACGCCCGCGATGCCCGGCGCCCGCGAGGCCATCGCCGCCGTACAGGCGCTCGGCGGCCGGGCCGTCGTCGTCACCGCCAAGCACGAGCCCAACGCCAGACTCCATCTGAGCCACCTCGGTATCGAGCCGGACGAGGTCGTCGGATGGCTGTGGGCGGAGGCCAAGGCCGTGGCCCTGCGCGAACACGGCGCGACGGTGTACGTGGGCGACCACATCGGTGATGTGCGCGGCGCGCGTACGGCCGGCGCGCTCTCCGTCGCCGTACCGACCGGGCCGTGCGACGAGGAGGAACTGCGGGCGGCCGGAGCGGATGTGATCCTGCCGGACCTGACCGCGTTCCCGGCCTGGCTGGAGAGTTACGCGAGCTACGCGACGGTGGAGGCCGCCGACCTGTCCCGACGGCCCGCCGACTCCGCCTGACGGCGCTGCGCCGCGATCGACCGCAGCACGCCCGCGCCCGCGATCAGGAAGCCCACGCCCATCAGCATGCAGACGGCATACGCGACGGACGGGAACGGTTCGGTCCCGAGAAACAGTGGTGCCACGGTGACCAGCGTCGCGATCGCGCCGACGATGAAGACGATCGCGCCGATACGGACCAGTCCGTCGCCGGGTCCGGCCTCGTCCGCAGCGCCGGGTGCGGCGCCGGGTGCGGCGGTGGATGCGGTGCCGAGCGGTGTGCGGGGTGCAGGAGTAGCAGTCACCTCACCAGGGTAGTTCCCAGCGGACAGCAGCGGACAGGAACCATCCGGCGACGTCTTGTCACCAGCCCCTGGACCATTAGCCTTGGGGGTGGCGGGTCTGTCGACCCGCTGTAGTGCTATCCAGAGCCGTTTTTGTGCGCGCCAGCGCCCCAACGAGTACGAGGACGAGGACAGACGTGCCTA
>NZ_FMDK01001247.1 GCF_900091995.1 Streptomyces sp. MnatMP-M17 | reverse complement strand
GACGGGAGGGCCGCCGCGCGCGCCGTGCCGGAGATCCAGTACGGCTCGCGCTGGAAGGCGTACGTGGGCAGCGGGACCCGGCGGGCTCCTTGCCCCTCGTACACGGCCGGCCAGTCCACGTCCGTTCCCCGGACGAAGACCGTGGCGAGGGCCGTGAGCAGGCTTCGGGGCTCGGAACGGCCCGAGCGCAGCGCGGCCACCGACGCCGTGGCGTCCGCGTCGCTCAGACACTCGACGGCCATCGCCGAGCAGACGCCGTCGGGCCCGAGTTCCAGGAAGGTCGTGACACCGGCGGCCTCCAGGGCGCGCACGGCGTCCAGGAAGCGCACGGGCCGGCGCACCTGTTCCACCCAGTACTCGGGCGAGGACCACTCTCCGGGTGTAACGGGCCGGCCGGTCACGGTGGAGATGGCGGGCAGGCTCGGCTCGTGGAAGGTGAGCTGCCCGACGACCTGGCGGAAGTCGTCCAGCATCGGGTCCATCAGCGGCGAGTGGAAGGCGTGCGAGACCGTCAGCGCACGGATGCTTCTGCCCTGGTCGCACAGGCGCCGGGTGATCCGGCCGACCGCGTCCGCGGCTCCGGAGACGACCGTCGACAGCGGTCCGTTGACGGCGGCGATCGCGGCCAGCGGCTCGTCGGCGAGCAGCGGCAGCACCTCGTCCTCGGTGGCCCGTACGGCGGTCATGACACCACCGGCAGGGAGGGCCTGCATCAGCCGGCCACGGGCCGCCACCAGGCGCGCGGCGTCCGCGAGCGAGAGCACTCCGGCGACATGGGCGGCGGCGATCTCTCCGATCGAGTGGCCGACCACATACTCGGGAACGACGCCCCAGGAAGCGACGAGGCGGTACAGCGCCACCTCCACGGCGAAGATCGCGGGCTGTGTGAAGCCCGTCTCGTCCAGGCCGTCGCCGGACGCGATGATCTCGCTCAGCGGGCGGTCGAGCAGCGGATCGAGATGACCGCACACCTCGTCGAACGCGTCGGCGAACACCGGGAAGGTACGGTGCAGTTCCTGGCCCATACCGATGCGCTGGGCGCCCTGGCCCGTGAAGAGCAGGGCGGGCGCTCCGGGCCGCGCGGTACCGGTGACGGCGCCGGGCGCGGGCGCTCCCTGGGCCACCGCCGCGAGCTGGTCCAGCAGCGCGGTACGGCTGTCGGTGAGGACGACCGCGCGGTGGTCGAAGACGGTGCGGTGCGCGGCGAGGGACAGGCCCACATCCGCCGGATCGAGCGTCCCGTCCGCGCTGACGGCGGTGTACAGCCGTTCGGCCTGGCCGCGCAGCGCGGCGGCGCCACGGCCGGATATCACCCAGGGCGTGAGGGCGGGCGTGTCCGTGTCCGCAGGCTCCGGGCGTGGGGCCGGCTCGGCTGTCCGGTGCTCGGCGAGTACGACATGCGCGTTGGTGCCGCCCATGCCGAAGGAGGACACACCGGCCAGCAGCGGCCGGCCGGGCTCCGGCCACGCGGACAGTTCGCTCTGCACCGCGAGGCCGAGTTCGGCCAGCGGGATGTCCGGGCCCGCCGTCTTGAAGTTGAGGCTGGCGGGAAGCCGGCGGTGGCTGAGTGCCAGCAGCGCCTTGAGCAGGCCGACCATACCGGCGGCACCTTCGAGATGGCCGACATTGGTCTTCGCCGAACCGACGCGCAGGGCCCGTCCGGGCGCGCGCCCGGCGCCGAGGACCGCGCCGAGCGCCGCGGCCTCGATCGGGTCGCCGACGG
>NZ_FMDK01001249.1 GCF_900091995.1 Streptomyces sp. MnatMP-M17 | reverse complement strand
CCGGGGCAGGGCGGCGGCCCGCAACTGCCGTTGCAGTACGGGATCGGGCAGCGCCGTGATGCCGTACGCCGCGACGAGCCGGTCCGCCGAGGCGCCGCCGCCGTACGGATGCGCGGCGACGAACTCCCGCATCGCCCGCTGCCCGGCCGCGGTGATCCGCCGCCCGGTGACGGACGAACAGACCATTCCGACGACGACTCCGGCGAACAGCGTCGGCAGCAGCGAGAAGCCCGCCGGACTGCCGTCGCCCGGGACGGAGCCCGCGACGAACACCATGATGGCGAGGACGAAGCACACGGGCAGTCCGATGAAACAGACCAGCGCCTGTATCCCGCCCCAGCGCCTCGGCCCGCGCGCCTCCGCCGGAGGCACCAGCAGCCCACGGGCCGCGAGCGCGTCGCCCACCCGCTGTACGGCGGGACCGCGCATCACCGCGAGCCGGAGCGTGTGCAGGGCGCCGCTGGGCGCCATGGCGTGTTCCTGGACTACTGCCTGCTCCACCTCGTTCCTGGCGACCGGGTGCGGTACGGAGACGATGCCGGGACCGCCGATGACCATCCGGCCGTCCGCGTGCATCCCGGCGATCGCGGCGTCCGCGACCCGGCCGGGACCGCCGCCGAGGAACGCGGCCTCCATCACGTCATGGACGGGACCGCCCTGACCACGGCGGCGCAGCCGGACCACGGCGGAGATCAGCAGTATGGAGGAGACGGCCACGGCGAGATGGACCACCGTCACAAGGACCACGGTCATCGTCCGTCACCTCCCGATCCCGACGAGGGCGGCGCGTGCCCTGCGGACGAGCCGGGTCGCCCGGCGCGGCGGACGCGATCCGGCGCGCTCCTGCCACCAGAAGGTCAGCTCCCGCCGGGCGACGGGATCCTCCGGCCGCCCGTCGATCAGCAGATGCTCGGCGAAGTCGAGCGCGTCACGGCGGTAACCGGCGCGCATGGGCCGGTTCGCGGCGTACGAGAGAAAGGCCGGCCGGTAGCCGCTGCCCAGGATCCCGGGCAGTTCGGGCGCGACCTTGGCGATCACG
The DNA here is from genome assembly GCF_900091995.1 of Streptomyces sp. MnatMP-M17. Classification (GTDB taxonomy): domain Bacteria; phylum Actinomycetota; class Actinomycetes; order Streptomycetales; family Streptomycetaceae; genus Streptomyces. The sequence continues at coordinate 878 of NZ_FMDK01001249.1, read as the reverse complement.
TCGGCACGCTTGGCGGCGAGGGCACGGCTCTGCACGCGCACACGCCGGGTGTCGAAGCCTTCAGGGACGGGCGTACCGGCGACCAGCGCGGAGAGCAGGGCCGCCTGACGCAGCGCGAGCCGCTCGCGCGTGGCGTCGGTGGGCGGTCGGTGCGGTACGGGAGGCACGGACGGTTCGGACGGCACGAGCGCTACGGGCAGGGCGGCAGGCTCACCCGTAGCTGTAGCTGTAGCTGTAGCTGTAGCTGTAGCTGTAGCCGTAGCGGCGCCGGCCGCGATTGTGAGCGTCTCGCGTATCACCGTCAGTTCGCCCGCCAGCTCCGACGCCGGCGGGAAGTCGTCGTCCCGCTCCAGCAGCACACCGGGCGGCGCGACCCGGGAGCGCAGCTCTGCCAGCACATCGAGGACCGGGCGGGTGACCGGATGCGCGTGGGTGTCGTGCCAGACGCCGTCACGCTCGACACCGCCCGCGACATGGACGTACGCGATGGCCTCGACCGGCAGTTCGTCCAGGGCCTTGGCCGGATCCTCGCCACGGTTGACATGGTTGGTGTGCAGATTGGCGACATCGATCAGCAGCCGCACACCGGTGCGCTCGACCAGCTCCGCGAGGAACTGGCCCTCGCTCATCTCCTCGCCTGGCCAGGTGATCAGCGCCGCGATGTTCTCCACGGCGAGCGGTACGGGCAGCGCGTCCTGGGCGATCCGTATGTTCTCGCAGAGCACGCGCAGGGCGTCCCTGGTCCGAGGCACCGGCAGCAGATGTCCCGCTTCGAGCGTGGCGGACGCGGTGAGCGGCCCGCCGGCCCGTACGAACGCGATGTGCTCGGTGACCAGCGGCGAGCCCAGCGCCTCGGCGCGCTCCGCGAGATCCGCGAG
>NZ_FMDK01001250.1 GCF_900091995.1 Streptomyces sp. MnatMP-M17 | reverse complement strand
AGCCACCGTCCACAACCTCACTGTCAGCAACCTGCACACGTACTATGTGCTGGCGGGGGCAATCCCGGTACTCGTTCACAACAGCAACTGTGGTGACGTAATTCTGGGGCCGGGTGAGGGAACTGCTGACGCCTTGAGGGCTTTCACCTCAACGAAGGCGGAGACTGAGTTCGTGTTTGATTCCGGTGCCGGAAGGTTTCTGGCGGGAGATCGTGAAAGAATTCCCGGAGGCCTCAGCCCCCACGAGCAACTAGCAGAAAAGGCGGGCATGGACAGAGGAACAGTGTTGGGTGGCACACTCTTCCGAGATAACGGCCGCCTAGTGTTCACGGAAAATAGTGGTCACTATGGCCACAGGTGGACGGACGCTACACGCCAGCAGTTCCAGAAGTTTATGAGCGATCAAGGGATTGACTTCGACTACAGGCCGTGGGGTTGAGATGGGAAACTGGACTCCAGTGGTGTATCGGGGAGACGGGGCGTGGATTGGGGTCATGCCTGATGGTCGGATCGGCGTAGGCGTGGAGTCAGAAGGCCGGTCTTCCCTTGTGGGATCGGGATTCGTTCCCATGTGGCCATACTTGGAGCGCAACATCTCTGCTTGCCTGGCCGATTTTTCCCGCTCGTGGGAGCATCTCGGTCAGGGTGGCGTTCCAACCCCTGAGAAGCTCATCGAACTGACAGTGGAGACGGCATGGAAGTCCGGCCGGTCATACTGGATGGAGCTAGCCGCGAATTGGGCTATCGAGATGGTTCGGCAAGAGGGTTTTGATCAAGAGGCCACCCGAATGCTTCTCCTCGAAATGGCCGCCTCGGAGGCGTTGTCGCCAGAATTGCGGGATCGAGCTCGGGGTGCTGGCGGGTAGGTGACCGGTACCCGAAAGGATCCTAAGGCTGGGATTGATCAGCCCTGAACGCATCTCGAAGCTTTTGCTTCGGAAAACCTGAAGCCCCACCAAATGTGACTGGTGGGGCTTCAGGGGCATCTGACGGCAGTAGTTGACGGCAACGTCAGCGGACGAGGGCGACGCAGGGCGGCGGCTCGTCGCCGTCGGAGCGTGCCGTCTTGGTGTTCTCCGGGCTGCCGAGTGTGGTGCTGAGGGTGTCGATGGCGTCGCGTTGGAGGCGGAGCCTTACGTGGGCGTAGACGGTTGCGGTGACGCCGATGTGGGCGTGGCCGAGGAGTTCCTTGATCACGACGAGTTCGACGCCCTGCTCCAGGAGCAAGGTCGCGGTCGAGTGCCGGAGGTCGTGAAACCGGATGCGGCGGAGGCCGGCCTTGCAGAGGAGCGTGATGAAGGCGCGGGTGAGGTTGGTCGGGTCGATCGGTCTGCCCTGCTCAGTGGTGAACACGTGCCTGTCGTGCAGCCACGTCGTTCCCGCGGCCTCGCGCTCGCGCTGCTGCTGTTCATGGTGGAGCTTCAGCGAGCGGACGCAGCGGGTGGGGATGGCGATGCGGCGTTCGGAGGCCCGGGTCTTGGTGGGCAGCGTGGTGAGCCCGCCTGCGCTGGTGCGCTGGAGGGTTCGGCGGATGGCGGCGGTGCCCGCGTCGAGGTCGAGGTCTTCCCAGCGCAGGCCGAGAAGTTCGCCCTTGCGGAGTCCGGTGTGGAGGGCGAGTTCGAACAGTGCGTGTAGCCGGTGGCCCTGGGTGGCGGTGAGGAGTTGGCGGGTTTCGTCGGCGGTGAGGGGTTCGAAGCGTCGGGGCCGGGGTGTGCCGGTGCGGACGTTGCGGGCGACGTTGCGCGGGATCTCCTCCTCGCGGACGGCGTGCTCCAGGGCGGAC
>NZ_FMDK01001251.1 GCF_900091995.1 Streptomyces sp. MnatMP-M17 | reverse complement strand
CGGCGGTCGGCGGGCGGTGGCGGCCGACGGCGGTGCCGCGCGGCGCAGGTCGGGGAGGCCGACCGTACGGGTTCTGGCCTCCAGGGCGTCCCGTAGCCGACGTTCCAGCAGATCCCGGTCGCTCATCGGACCATCAACTCCAACTCCTTGCCCAGGGCGTTCAGCGCCCGGCTCGCGGTGGACTTGACCGTGCCACGGGAGACTCCGAGTGTGTCCGCGATCTGGGCCTCGGTGAGGTTGGACCAGTAGCGCAGGACGAGCACCTCGCGCTGGCGCCTGGTGAGGCGGCGCAGGGCCACGAGTACTTCCCGGTGTTCCTCGCGGAGCAGTACGTACTCCTCGGCCGGAGGCGCGTGGCTCTCCCGTTCCGGTATGTACGCGCGTACGGTCCTGCGGCGGCGCAGGACCGAGCGGGCGGCGTTGACCACGCAGGTACGGACGTACACTTCCGGGTCGTCCAGGCCGGTGAGCCGCTCGCCGTACCGTCGGAAGAGCGCGGCGAACGCGTCCTGGACCACGTCCTCCGCTGTGGGCAGGTCGTCCACGAGGAGCAGCGCCAGGCGGACGAGCTGGAGCCGGCGGTGGTGGTAGAGATCGTCGATCGCGGCCGTGGTCCAGGGCGGACCGGTGAGGGCGGCCGGCGGGTCGCGTCTCGCGTCGGATCTCGCGTCGCGTCTCTTGGAGAGGCTGCGCAGCAGCAGGCGCCAACGGTTGGGGAAGGTCGCTGCGACTGCCGCTGCCGCTGTGCTCATGGTTCTCCTGGACGGGTGGCAAGGTCGGGGGGCCACCGGGTCGTCACCGGGCGGCCCCCTGGGAGGAGTTGCTACTTACCGGGTACGGGCGCGGGGACGGGCTTGCCCGGTACGGGATTCGCGGGCGTGCTCGGAACCGGGGTCGGCTGGGCGGGAGCCGGAGCGGGCTTGCCCGGTACGGGATTCGCCGGGACCGGCGCGGGCGCGGGCTTGCCCGGGACGGGCTTGGCCGGAACCGGAGCGGGCTTCGCCGGGACAGGCTTGGGCGCGGGCTTGGCCGGTACGGGCTTCGCCGGGACCGGCGCGGGCGCGGGCT
>NZ_FMDK01001252.1 GCF_900091995.1 Streptomyces sp. MnatMP-M17 | reverse complement strand
GTGGGAGAGCGCTTCGTTCACACCGAAGAGGTCACTGGTTCGAACCCAGTATCGCCCACCCGGAATCGATGTCCCGGAGACCGGCAGGTCTCCGGGACATCGTCGTTCCGCCGTCGGTCACCGGCCACCGGTCAGCGCATTCGGCCCAGGCTGCGGCGCACCTTGTGGGCGTCCTTGAGGCGCTGTTCATATGTGGCGCCCACCGCGAGCAGCAGCAGTCCCGCGAGGGCAGGCGGCAGCCAGCGCGGCAGCGCGCCCACGACCTGCACGACATACGGTGCCAGCTCGTGCAGCGCGACCAGGGCGAGGACCGTACCGCCCAGGATCAGCGGCGACTGGAGGCCCAGCCGGGCACCCGCGAGAGTGATGGCCAGGGCCGCGATTCCCAGCAGCAGCGGCCGGGACCAGTGGGTGTCGCCCCAGGCCGCGAGCAGGCTCGGCAGCAGTGTCGCCGAGAGGCCCGGACCGTACGCCGTCCAGGACGAGGCAGCCGGATCGCGGCGGCGCCGCAACAGCCCCACGGCGAGCGCGGGAAGCGTCACGGGCAGTGTGTACGTCTCGGGCACCGACACCTCGGAAGCGGCCAGCCGGACCCAGGTGGCCAGGACGAACAGCGCCGTGGCGGTATATCCGGCGACCGTCCGGCGCTCGGCGCGTACCGCCGTGCCCGCCGCGATCACTCCGCACAGCGCGAGCACCAGCGCCAGTACGGGCGCCCGGCCCGAGGCCAGGATCACCGCGAGGAGAGCGGCGCCGGACGCGGTGATCTCGATCGGGGCCGCCACCGGGCGCGTGGACGGCCGAGCGGCCAGCAGCGCCACCGTCGCGGGCACCGCGAGAACGGCCACGGCGGTGGTCCCGGTGGACAGTCCGGCCACCGCGCACGCGGCTGTCACCAGCGCGGTCGTGTACGCGACGGCCGTACAGGCCAGGACCGCACGGGTACTGCGGGTACGGACGGTCTCCGGCGCCCGTGTGGCGGTAGTGGCGGCCACCGCGGCCACGGTGGCTCCGGCGAACAGGGCCGACAGCACGGCGAGCGCGGTCACCGTCGCGGACCGGCTGCCGAGCGACACCAGTGAGCCGCCGACCGAGCCCGCCAGGGCGCAGACCAGCGCGGTGATCCGCACCGGCGAGCCCCCGGGGACACGCGGGCTCACGACCACCGCGAGCGCCGCCGCCGTCAGGGCCGGCGGCATCGCCACCACGACCGGATAGGCCGCGTCCAGGGCGAGCGGCAGCACCAGCACACCCGCCCAGCCGAGCGCCAGGGAGCCGCAGAGCGCGAGCGCCCGCGTGACCGTGCCGACTCCGACTCCGTCCGCGGCCTCGGTGTTCACCGAGTCCCGACGTGGGCCGTAGGCCGCCGTGGCGAGCGCGCCGGCCG
>NZ_FMDK01001258.1 GCF_900091995.1 Streptomyces sp. MnatMP-M17 | reverse complement strand
CCCGTGGACGGAAGTTCCGTCCACGGGCCGCCTGTCGGCCTGTCGCCGTCTGCCGCCGCCGCTAAGGGCTTGGCCGGGCCTCGTCAGGGATAAGCGACGAGATTCGCCACGTTCGTGGACGAGTTCGACGGCCCTCCCCGGTCACTGATGACATGCCGGATGGTCCCGGTGCCGCCGAGCGAGACCGTCACCATGTTGCGGAAGCGCACATTGGCGTTGTTGGGCACCTCGTACGCGTGCTCCGCCGTCACACTGTTGTTGACGTTGAAGAAGCAGTAGCTGCCGAGCCCGTACGCCTGATGGCTGGTCACGGACGGCGCCACCTTGTAGGCGGCGTAGCCCTGCGTCGTGCCGTTCATCCAGGCCGCCTGGTTGGGCGGATCGTAGGGCATCTCGTTCTGGTAGAAGTACGTCTTTCCGCCGTTGCCGTTCCAGATCGTCTGATGCTTCTGGTAGTGCTCGACGAACAGGCCGTACATCGTGACATCGGCGCCGTTCACGACCAGACCGGTGTCCGCCGTGTTGGTGTTCCAGCCCACGCCGCTGCCGTGGTCGGCGCGCCAGATCCACATATGGTCGCCGATCACATTGCGGCTGTTGACGACCAGACTGGTGGTCGCCTTGCCGACACCGGCGCCGCCGATGCGGAAGAACACATCGTGCAGTGAGGTCGGGTTGGCCGCGTGGCTCACGCTGGAGCCGTCGGCGCCGACCTCCATCAACCGCTGGGAGTTGACGGGCCCGGCGTCGATGAGCAGACCGGCCACCTTCACACCGTCCACATCGGCCACGGACACCGCCGTGATGCCGTTGTCCGGGATGAACGTCGCGAGGCCCAGCCCGAGGACGACCGTGTCGGGACGGGTGATCCTCAAGGTCTGGTTGAGATGGTAAACACCCGGAGTGACCAGCAGATTCTTGCCCTGTGCCAGCGCGGCGTTCATATCCGCGGCGCTCGTTCCCGGCTTCGCGATGTAGAACTGGTCCAGCGGGATCGACGTACCCGCAGGAGCCCCGGCCGACCAGGTCGTACCGCTGGAGTTGTCACGCAGCGCCGGGACGAACACCTTGTAGGCACCGGCCTGGTCGATGTACAGGAACGGCTTCTCGCGCACCTGCGGAGTCTGGTCGACCGTGGTGTAGGGCGGGTTGGGGAAGCTGTTCGCGGGCGCGTTCCGCGCGCCGACGAACACCATGTTCCAGTTGGATCCCGTCCAGCTTCCCCACTCGGTGTTACGGGAGAGCCACTGCTGCTGGGAGCCGGACCTGACCTGCCCGTCGACCTTGGAGTCGGCCATGAAGCCACCGCTGGACCAGCCGCCGTCGTCCAGCGCCAGATTGCCGCGCACATGCATACGGCGGTACGGAGCGGCCTGGGAGACCGCCCAGCGGTCGGTGCCCGTCGTGGGTGTGACGGACAGGTTCTCGGCGCTGCGCCAGAAGTTCTGGGTGGCGTTCTGCGGCGGGAACCAGTCGGCCTCCACATGGACGGCGCCACGGATGCTGACATCGTCCGGCGAGAGACCGAGGCCGGCGACCTGGGTGTAGAAGCCGACGTTCACATCGGCGTTGTAGGTGCCCGGTTTGAACAGGAAAGCTGCCCGCTGGGTGCCGAACTGATTGGTCTCCTGCTGGCGGAAGGTGGCGTCCACCCGGCTCTGGATGGTGGCGGCCGACATCGACGGATCGAAGACGGTCACATTGGGGCCGAGGTCCGGAGTGCCCGGAGGCACCGGCGGCTCCGCGGCCTCCACCCGGAACGACTGCGCGCCCGATCCGTTGCAGGTGTACTGCTGGAGCTGGACGCTGTCGGCGGTCGAGGCGCCCGGCACATCGAGGCACTTGCCGCTGGCGCGGTTGACGAAGTGGTACGCGCCGTCGGCCTCCTCCACCGGCAGCCACTGCTGATTGGTGCCGTCGCTGTAGGTCCAGAGCTGGATCGCCGCGCCGTCGGCGGCCGATACGTCGGTCACGTCCCAGACCTGACTGTCGGCGTTGCGGTTGCCGGCCCTGACATGGCCGCCGCTGGTGGTGGTGAGGCTCCAGTGCTGGGCGAGGCTGCCGTTGCAGGTGTACTGCTGTACGGCGGTGCCGTTGCCGGTGGCCGCGGCGCGTGCGTCGACGCACTTGCCGCTCGTCTTGTTGATGACGGTGGTCCACCCGGTGGGCGGTGCCGCCGCAGCGGCACC
>NZ_FMDK01001259.1 GCF_900091995.1 Streptomyces sp. MnatMP-M17 | reverse complement strand
GTCGGCCAGATCCCGCACCCAGGCGGGCGCGTCACGGAGGCTGGCCGGGTAGTAGCTCCGGCGCCCCCGGTTCTGGTTAGGTCCGGGCGTCTTGCCGGTGGCGACGTACGGACCCTCGAACCGGATCTCGTCCAAGCCCCACGCGGTGTCCCCGCTGTTGAGGTAAGTGACGCGGACCTTGTCCGGCCGCAGCGGGGCGGGCATCGGCCACTGATTGATCTCGTCGAGGCCGTCGAGGGTGAAGAACCGCATGCGCTTGGCCAGGTCGCTCGTCACGGTGACGCGCACCGGCCCGGCGGCGACCTCGGAAGCAGGGACGGCCAGGGCGCAGGCCAGGTCGGCGGTCCACGGCGGCTTCGGCCGGTCCGGGTAGTGAGGGCTGGAGGGGTACAGCCAAAGCCCACCGGCCTGACGGCCTACCCACCGGGAAGCGGGGTCGCCCGGGGCGTAGCGGCCCCGGATGTGGACGGTGTCCAGTGCCCACGGTGCTCCGGCACGGCTCTGGTAGGTCGCGCGTACCTGGGTCGGCCGCATCGGGGGGACGGCGGCCGGATCGTCGCACAGGTACTGCGGCGGGACGTCCGGAGCGCCGGTGACGTCGAAGGCGACGGTGCGCTCGGCGTACTCGTGGGTCAGGCACAGCTCGGGCACGGGACCTCCTTCCGGGCGGCGGTGTTCAGACGGACGGACGGGGGGCGACGGCGGCGGGGACACGGTGCCGCTCGGCGAACTCGCACAGCCACGTGGGCTTGGAGCGCTGGAAGTGCTCGCTGTCGGGGTAGCAGCGCGTGTTGTGCGCGAACGAGGCCGGGTTGACCGTGCCGTCCTTGCGGACCCGCAGGCCGGCGATCTCCAGGCAGTACAGGGTCCAGGGACCGCCGTCGCTGCTGGTGTAGGTCAGGCAGACGGTCTGCGGGCGGATGGCGAATCGGTACTCGGTCTGGTCCGGTTCCAGGTCCGGCGCGGTGAGGCGCGCGGCGCTCGGCGGACTGCCCGGTCAGGACGTATTCGACGGCCACGGATTCCTCTGGGGGTGACGGCGGGACGGAGCGGGGCTCACCGGGGGCCGGAGCGGCTCCCGGTGAGGCACCCGTCAGGCCGCGAGGGCCAGCAGCTTGTACGCCTCGGTCTTGCGCTCGGTGACGGCCCCGGAGTCGGCCAGGGAGCGGGCGGCGCGGCTGGAGTTGGACTTCGCCGGGGCGACGTGGTCCAGGTACTCGCCGATCGCGTTCCAGCCCGCCCAGGCGGTGCCCCGGATGGCCTCCTGCGTCGCGGCATCCTCGAACAGGGAGCGCAGCACGTTGTTCCGGACGGTGATGTTCTTGTGCTGCGTCTTGCTCGGGAGGGCCGGGTCGTCGAAGACGCGGGTGACGACCTTCTCGAACTGGCCGAGGGTGAGCGGGGTGTCGAGCAGGCGCTGCGCCTCCCGCTCGAAGGCGTCCTGCCACTCGAAGAGGGTGGCGAGCGACTTCTGCACCTTGGCCAGCTTGACCGGTGCCGAGGCGGTGTGGGGGATCGAGTACTTGTGCTTGGCGCCGGAGATGATCAGGCGCTGCATGTTGCCGCAGTCCAGACGGGTCGAGCCGATGTGCAGGGAGTTGGAGGAGGAGCCGTTGTGGCTGGCGGAGAGGGG
>NZ_FMDK01001265.1 GCF_900091995.1 Streptomyces sp. MnatMP-M17 | reverse complement strand
GCCGTCAGCCCACTGTACGTGTAGAAGGAATTCCGGCTCGGGAACATCTGGTTGAACTGGGACTCGCTGACGACGAAGCCCGACGGTGACGGGTTGCCGCCGCCACTGGTGCCGGCCGCCGTCCACTTCTGGTTCGTCTGTCCCGTACAGGTCCAGATCTGGAGCCGGGTTCCGTTGGCGGTGCTGCGGTCCCTGACGTCCAGACACTTGTTCGCCTGCGGATTGACGATGTCCCGGGCGGAGTTGACGACCCACTGCTGGTTCGCGCCGCCGCCGCAGTCCCAGAGCTGTACGGCCGCGCCGTCGGCGGTGCTGCGGTCGACGATGTCCAGGCATTTGCCCAGCGCGCGCAGCGTGCCGTCACTGGCGACGGTCCAGTTCTGGGCGCTGCTGCCGTTGCAGTCGTAGAGCTGTACGGGAGTGCCGTTCGCGTTGCTCGCACCGGCGACGTCCACGCACTTGCCGCCCAGACCGGTGATCCGGCCGACCGGGTCGGCGGCGGAGGCGGGCACGGCGAACAGGGTGGCGAGAAGCGCGCCGACAGCGAGGACCACTGCGGAGCGCGCGAGCGAGAGACCTCTGAAGGTTTTTCCTGGCATCTGCGGTTGCTTTCCCCTCTTCGCGCCGACGGCGCCTCTGACGGTTTCGCTTGGATTGAAAGGGAAGGTCTAGACCTTGTCAAGTACCGCACGAGCCGGGCCAGTTGCCGCCACAGGGCGGCCCCAGGGCCTCCTTGTGCACGGTTGGCCTGTCCATGACCATGGAGCGCCAGTGTCATATCACCGACGCAGCCATAGAAGGGACCCGTCATGCCCCAGCACCCCACAGGCATGCCCCGGAGAGCCGTCCTGTCAGCCACCGTCGCGACCGCCGTGGTCGGCGTGCCGGCGGTGGCCCAGGCCGCTCCCGTGGCGGCCCCGGCCGGGCGGGAGAAGGAAGACCGTGCCGCCACCGCCCAGGCTCCGGGCCGGGAGTTGCGGGAACTGCTCAAGGAGATCGACCGCGACCGGATCGAGGCGACCGTACGCCGGCTCGCCGCGTTCGGAACGCGCCACACGCTCTCCACCCAGGACGATCCCGAGCGCGGTATCGGTGCCGCCAGGGACTGGATATACGAGGAACTCAAGCGGTACGCGGCGGCATCCGGCGGCCGGATGACCGTCGAACTCCAGTCGTACATACAGGAACCCGCCTCCCGGATCCCGGTGGCGACCCGTATCACCAATGTCGTCGCGACGCTGCGCGGCTCGGTCGATCCCGACCGTGTCTATGTCGTCTCCGGCCACTACGACTCCCGTGCCTCCGATGTCATGGACGCCGTCAGCGACGCGCCGGGCGCCGACGACGACGCCTCCGGTGTCGCGGTGGCCATGGAGCTGGCGCGCGTCATGGCGCGCCGCCGCCCGGCCGCGACCATCGTCTTCGCGGCCGTCGCGGGCGAGGAGCAAGGGCTGTACGGAGCCGCCCATATGGCGGAGCAGTTCAAGGCCACAGGTTCGAATGTCCTGGCCATGTTCACCAACGACATCGTCGGCAGCCCCAAGGCCGACGACGGCACCCGCGACCCGTACACCGTGCGGCTCTTCGCCGAGGGCGTGCCCACCGCCGAGACACCGGCGGAGGCCAATGTCCGCCGCTCGGTCGGCGGCGAGAACGACTCACCGACGCGTCAGCTCGCGCGGTTCGTCCGCGATGTCGCGAACAACGACGCCACGGGCATGAATGTCCGGGTGATCTACCGCCGTGACCGCTATCTGCGTGGCGGCGACCACATTCCCTTCCTCGAACGCGGCTACGCGGCGGCCCGGTTCACCGAGCCGACCGAGGACTTCGCCCATCAGCACCAGGACGTACGGGTGGAGGACGGCCGCCAGTACGGCGATCTGCCCGAGTTCTGCGACTTCGGGTATATCGCCCGGGTGGCACGCGTCAATGGCGCGGCCCTGTGGACGCTCGCACAGGCTCCTGCCACTCCGCGCGGAGTGAAGATCGTCACCAGCACGCTGACCAACGCCACCGAACTGGTGTGGGACGCGGGCACGGAGACCGATCTGACCGGGTACGAGGTGGTGTGGCGCGAGACGACGGCGCCGGAGTGGACCCATCTGGCCGAGGCCGACGGCGCGACGAGCCACACCGTGGATCTCTCCAAGGACAATCTCTTCTTCGGTGTACGCGCCGTGAAC
>NZ_FMDK01001266.1 GCF_900091995.1 Streptomyces sp. MnatMP-M17 | reverse complement strand
GTGGCGGTGGCGCGACGCGGTCGGAGGTGTCCCGGGGAGGGGCGACGGAGACGCGCCCGATGCGCTGTCCCGTAGCCCTGACAGGCCCGGAGGGCGGCGGCACGCTGGTGCTTTCCGTGGTCACTGGGGGATCGGCTCCCTGCGCTCGGGGCGCGGCACGGCGGCGACTTCGCGGTACACGTCCGCGATGGCCTGCGCGGTCTGCCGCACGTCATAGGTGCTGAGTACGTGCTGCCGGCCCTGGCGGCCGATGGTTTCGCGCAGTGAGCCGTCGCGGAGCAGGGTGCTCACGGCGGCGGCCAGCGCGGGCGGGTCCTCGGGCGGGGTGAGACAGAGGGTTTCGCGGCCGGGCGGCAGGCTCTCGCGGGCGCCGTCCACATCGCTGAGGACGACGGGCCTGCCGCTGGCCATGGCCTCCAGCGGCGCCACCGCCATGCCCTCCCAGCGGGACGGCAGAACGACCAGATCGGCCGCGCGGTACCAGGGCGCGGTGTCCGGTACGGCGCCGGCGAAGAGGACCGACGGCGGAGCCGTGGCGCGCAGCTCCTCGGCGTCGGGACCGTCGCCGACGAGCACCAGCCGCGCCTGCGGCACCTGCCGTACGACCGGCTGCCAGGCCCGCAGGAGGATGTCCTGCCCTTTCTGCCTGCACAGCCGTCCTACGCACACCACGACGGGAGCGGTCGGCTCCAGCGCGGCGAGCAAGGGAAGGGAGGCACGGGCCGCCGCGCTGTAGGCGCTTCCGTACGAGCCTGCGAACCGTCCGACGTCGACTCCGTTGTGGACGACGGACCAGGAGGCGTGGATTCCGGCGCGCTCACCGGTGCGCCGCTCGGCCTCGCTGACACAGACGACGCGGTCGGTCCACCGGACCGCCCACCGTTCCCAGTGCCTGGCCAGCCGGCCTGTCACTCCGCCGACCGCCTCGAACGACCAGGCGTGCGGCTGGAATACGGTGGGCACCCGGCCCCGGACGGCCAGCCGTCCCGCGAGGCCGGCCTTGGCGCTGTGGGCGTGGAGCAGATCCGGTCGGATCAGCTCCACCAGCCGCCCGGCCTGCCGTACTTCGTCCAGCAGTCCCGGCCCGGGGCTGCGGCCGGCCCGCCAGACATGGACCTCGGCGCCTCGGCGGCCCGCCGCCTCGGC
>NZ_FMDK01001270.1 GCF_900091995.1 Streptomyces sp. MnatMP-M17 | reverse complement strand
CAGCCTGCCGCCTGCCGCCTGCCACCTGCCGACCGCCGGACCACGGCCCGCGCGCGCGGTTATCGGCGGCTCCCGTGCGCGCTTAGGCTCCCGCGCGCTTACTGGTGCAGCGTCGGCCGCGGTACCACCACGCCCGCCACCGCCCGCTGACGCGGCGCCGCCGTGCCCGTCCAGCAGGTGCCGCGCCGCGACAGCAGACGCCGCAGCCACAGCTCGGTGGAGACCAGATCGGCGAGCCCGTCGAGCGGTACGGGCTCGCCCTCGGCCGCCGCGCGCAGCGCCTTGCGTACGACACGTGCCTCGATCAGGCCCGCGTCGGCCAGCAAAGGCGCGTCGAAGAGGCTGATCAGCTCGCCGACGGCGGTGCGCAGACCCGCGCGCGTGGCGGCGGCGGAACCGGCCCGGGACGTCGCGCCCCAGCCCGGCGGCAGGTCATGGATCCCGGCTCCAGCCAGGACCGTACGGAGAATCTCCGCGCGGGCGCCCGGCTGGACGCGCAGCGCCTCGGGCAGCTCGCGGCAGGCCCGTACCACCTGGTTGTCGAGGAAGGGCGCGTGCAGCCGCTGGCTGCGGATCTCCGCGGCCTGTTCGAAGACACGGTGGTCCGCGGCGTGGCGGGCCAGCGCGGCGCGGGCACGGGCCTCTCCCGGGCGCTGTAGGGAGGTGGGCCGGATCGCCGCCGCCGACAGGCGAACCGATACTTCCGCGAGCGCCTCTCCCGTCAGCCAGCGCGCGGCAGGCCCCGGCCGCGACCAGGTGAGGGCGGCCAGCGAGGCGCCCAGCGGGCCGTTCGCGGACGCGGACAGCGCGGCCCTGTTGGCCTGCGGAAGCTGGGCCGCCGCCTCTTCGAGGCCGGTGCGGTACGGCGTACGGGCCAGCCGCCGCGCCGCGCGGTACACGGTGAGCGGGATGAACAGCGAGGCGGGCGAAGGACCTTCGGCCTTGGCGAGCGCGGTGACCGGGTGCAGCAGATGGCGTCTGCGCCGGTCGAGCAGCAGATCGGCCAGGCGCGCGGGATGCGCGTCGAGCACCTCGCGGGCGCCGTCTCCGGTGAAGTGGTCGGCGCTGCCCGCGGCCAGTCGGCGCCGATGCCGGCCCGCGGTGACCAGGGAGGGCCCGGGCTCGTCCGTGAGCGGGCCTTCCAGGTCGGCGTACGGCAGGGCCTCTTCGCCCGCCGCGACGACCACATGGTGCAGCCGGGGATTGGCGGGGAG
>NZ_FMDK01001273.1 GCF_900091995.1 Streptomyces sp. MnatMP-M17 | reverse complement strand
AAGCGCAGCCAGGCCGCCGCCACCCCGCCGCCCCCTCCCGTCGCGCCGCAGCCCACGGCCGACGACCTGTCCCTGAACACACCGACCAGCGACCCGCGCATTCCCTACGCCCCGTCGGAGACACCCACACCGGCCTCCTCCGGCAGCGGCTCCGCGCGAACGGCCGGTGGCCGCCGTACGACCGTGGCACGCGCCGCCGCCGACCTCCAGGCGGAACTGTCCGAACTGGCCGCCCGCCACCCCGACGCGACGATCGAGATCACCTGGAAGGTCGTCGAATGACGGACACCGTCGCCGCCGCCCCAGGCGCCGTCCGGCTGAACACCGCGACCGTCACCCAGTACCTCTCCTCGCAGTCCTCCCTCACCACCTCCCTGACCGGAGACGGCGCGGGCAGACGCCGGGTCGTGCTGCTGCGGTCCGCGCCCCAGTGGGAGGGGCCCGCCGAACCCGCCTGGGGCGAGGACCGGACAGCCGGCGTCGCGGTGGCGCCCTCACCGCTCGCCGTCCACGAACTCGTCCTCGACCACCTGACGGGCCGGCGCCCCGGCCCCGCGGTCCTGGTCGTCCTCACCGACCGCGAGCAGAACGAACTCGACCCGGCGATCACCGCCCGCGTCCACAAGCAGCGCATCGACATGGTCGACAGCTGGGACGTCGTGCGGGAGGCGTTCGGCGCCCGGCAGATCGACCCGCGCCTGAAGGACGTCAACTGGGCCGCCGAAGCCCTGCTCGACGCCACCCCGCCCGGCGGTTGGCCGCCGGTACCCGGCGGCTGGCTGTCTCGGCAGTACGCTCTCACCGCGCTCGCCCAGCGCCGCCTGCGCCTCGGCCGCTATGACACCGAGGGCGGCACGCGACGCCCCGGCGAGGACCGGCTCGACGCGCAGAGCCTGCTGCACTGGTCGACCCGGCCCGGAGCCCCCGAGCGGCTGCTGGGCCTACGGGGTCCCGAGCGCGCCGGGCTGACGGCCTTCCTCGGCGAGGAGGACCAGGCCGGTCTCGCCGGACGCGCTCTGCTCGCTCTTATCCACGCCGAGCGCGGCGCGGACGCCGCTGCCTTCGGCCTCGTATGCGCGGCCCTGTGGCAGCACGCCCAACCCGCCCCCGAGACGTACCAGGCCCGGGGCCGCGCCGAACGCTACCTCGGCGACCAGCCCCCAGCCGTCGGCGAACAACTCGATGCCCTGGTGGGCGTCTTCGGCCGGTCCGCCGAGGAGTACGTGAGCGCGCTGCTGACGGCCGGACACCGCGGCGGCGGCGCCGACGCCGACCAGGCCCGCGAGGCGCGCCGCACCAGCGGCATCGT
>NZ_FMDK01001274.1 GCF_900091995.1 Streptomyces sp. MnatMP-M17 | reverse complement strand
CGGCTGCCGCCGTGGCGACCACCCGTCCCCGGGCGGCCGTACGGCGCTCCAGCGCGCCGGAGACGAGAGCGAGGACGAGCGCGGAGCCCGCCAGTGCGGCGCCTACCCAGTTGGGCGCGGTGTACCCGAAGCCCGTGGCGATGACGATGCCGCCAAGCCAGGCGGAGAGCGCGTTGCCGAGATTGAAGGCCCCGATATTGACGGCGGAGGCCAGTGTGGGAGCGGCGGACGCCTGGTCGAGCACCCTCTTCTGGAGCGGCGGTACGGTCGCGAAGCCGAGGGCGCCGATCAGTGTGACGGTGACGGCCGCCGCGACCTTGTGATGGGCGGTGACCGTGAACAGCGCGAGGACCACGGCGAGTGCGCCCAGGGACACATACAGCAGCGGCATCAGCCTGCGGTCCGCGAACCGGCCGCCGAGCAGATTGCCACCGACCATGCCGAGGCCGAAGAGCACCAGCAGCCAGGTCACCGACGAGTCCGCGAAGCCGGCGGTCTCGGTCATCATCGGAGTGATGTAGGTGATCGCCGCGAAGACACCGCCGAAGCCGAGCACGGTCATGGCCATGGCGAGCAGCACCTGCGCATTGCGGAAGGCCGCGAGTTCATGGCGCAGCCGTACGCCCTCGGGCCTGGCCTGCTCGGGTACGAGCCTGGCGATGCCCGCGAGCCCGACGACACCGAGCCCGGCGACCACGAGGAAGGTCGCCCGCCAGCCGGCGTTCTGTCCGATGAAGGTGCCGAGCGGCACACCGACGACATTGGCGACGGTCAGTCCGGTGAACATCATGGCGATGGCACCGGCCTTGCGTTCCGGCGCGACCAGGCCCGCGGCCACGACGGAGCCGATACCGAAGAACGCCCCATGGGCGAGCGAGGCGACCACACGCCCGGTCAGCATCAGAGCGAAGGTGGGCGCGAGCGCGGAGAGCACATTGCCGACGACGAACAGCCCCATCAGCAGCATCAGCATCCGCTTGCGCGAGATCCGGGTGCCGAGGACGGTCATCAGCGGTGCGCCGAGCACGACTCCGAGCGCATAGCCGGTGACCAGCAGTCCTGCGGTGGGGATCGAGACACCGTACTCGCCGGCCACCTCGGGGAGCAGCCCCATGATCACGAATTCGGTGGTGCCGATCCCGAACGCCCCGATGGACAGGGCGAGAAGCGCGAGTGGCATGGATTTCTTGCCTTCCCAAACGATTGCACCTGCGGCTTACATGCGCAAACAATACTTGCAAGCGCGGACTACTCGCAAACGCGGGATATTGCGTCGATGTCTTATCCTGGGAGCACAGGGGCCTCGGCACGCCCTCACGTCGCCCACAGGAGGAAGCCATGACCGGCACGGACACCGCGCTCACGGGTCTCGCCCAGGGCTGGTGTGCCCTTTCGGTGCTGCACGACAGGATCGAGGGACATATCGAGCGCGCGCTCCAGGCGGGCCACGGCCTCAGCCTCCGGGAGTACTCGCTGCTCGACGTCCTGAGCCGGCAGCACGACGGCGAGGGCGGCCATCTCCAGATGAAGCAGGTCGCCGACGCGGTCGTACTGAGCCAGAGCGCCACCACACGGCTGGTCACCCGGCTGGAGGACCGCGGTCTACTGACGCGCTATCTCTGCCCGACCGACCGCCGGGGGATCTACACCAATGTCAGCGAGGCCGGGCTGCGGCTGGTCACGGAGGCACGGCCCACCAATGACAAGGCGCTGCGGGAAGCGCTCGACGAGGCGGCCACAAAACCCGAACTGGCGCCGCTGGTCAGGACCGTGAAGTCCCTCGACAGCGCCCTGTGACCGGCTCGTCCACGCGAGAAGGGCCGGGCGGCGATCCTCTTCAGGGATCGCCGCCCGGCCCTCA
>NZ_FMDK01001276.1 GCF_900091995.1 Streptomyces sp. MnatMP-M17 | reverse complement strand
GGCGGCCGCGCAGATGTTCAGCGCGGAGACCATGAGCCAGCCGTAGGTCGGCAGGAGCGACATCATCGCCACCGAGACGACCATCACCGAGCCGAGCAGCATCGTCGCGGTAAAGGACACCATGACTAGGCCGAGGAGCATCTCAAACCATTGGACCCCCCATTGCCTCGGCTTGCCGGGGATGCACCAGAGCGTGGCGAACGCGACCCCGCACACCAGGAGCATCAGCGCGCCGATGAGGGACGCCAACGTGGTGAACGCCATCGTGATCGCCAGGGCCGCGAAAATGACGCAGGAGATGATCCCGGCGATCAGGACGCCGATCCGGCCGCCCGGGGTGTGGCCCTGGCGCCACTTCACGGCCTCCTTGCCGACCGTCTCGGTGTTGAGGGTCTTGGCCAGGAAGTCCTCGCGGGCGTCCATGTCGGTGCCGAGCTTGACGACGTCGTCGCCCCAGCGCTGGCAGGCAGCGACCGAACCAAGATCAGCGATGCACCACGGCGTCGCCACGTACGTCCTCCACACGGCGTCGCCCGCGCGCCGGACGGTGTTGTCCTTCTGGTTGCTGCTCCACTTCGGCTCGGGCGTCTTGAACGGCATGGCCGCGTCGTCGCTGCCGGACAGGCCGGCGCCGATGGTGGTCATCGCGACGCTGGCGCCCAACTGCCGCCCGTTGTCGACTCCCTTGACCCAGGTCGCCGGGGCGACGAGGAAGGTCGTGGCGATCGCCGCGGACGCGGCCACCCAGGCGATCTGCCCGAGCGGGGAGCTCTCCGAGCGCTTGGCCCAGGCGATGAACCCGCCGACGGCAACGGCGCAGGGCAGGAAGATCTGCGTCATCGGTCCGGCCGCCGCGCCGATCGCCTTGGAGATCGCGGGCTCGATGCCGGGCAGCTCCACGACGTTGAAGCACCAGCCGACGATGACGACGGTGGCGCGGCCCACCAGCGTGAGGACCTGCATGAGCATGTTCCCGAACCCGTGCAGCCAGCCGTCGATCAGGTCGCCGCCGGTCAGGTCGCTCGAGAGCTGCTTGTCGAGCTGGTACACCTCGGGGCTGTAGGACTCGAACAGCGTGCCCTGGCCCGGGGGCTTGAACGGGGACGGCATCATGTCGCCGATGCCGCCCGGCTTGTAGTCGTCCGGGCCGTCGGCCGCCGCGGCCGGCGCGAACACGGCGAGGGTGGCGAGGATCCCGGCGGTGGGTGCCAGCAGCATCCGCAGCCGGGGCATCGCCAGCCA
>NZ_FMDK01001278.1 GCF_900091995.1 Streptomyces sp. MnatMP-M17 | reverse complement strand
TCCCGGGGCGGGCCGCCGTATCCCTGCAACAAGCGGCGGCCGGGCAGCGGATGCGCGGCGCGCGACGGCATGGACCGGCAGCACGCCGTGCTCGGTACGAGCGAGTCGTGCGTGGCCGCGTATCCCGGCGACTGGGCCGTGGCGCTGCTCGCCTTCGACGCCCGGCTGGACCTCCTCGGTCCGGGCGGCCCGAGGACGATACCGCTGTCCGCGCTGCACCGGGAGCCCGGCGACACACCGCAGCACGAGCACACACTCGCCGACGGCGAACTCATCGTCCGCATCAGGGTTCCGGTCTCCGCGACGGCGCGCGGCTCCGCCTTCCACAAGGTCCGGGACCGGGAGTCCTTCGCGTTCGCGCTGGCCTCCGCCGCGGTCGCCGTCCGTCTCGGCCGGCGCGGCACCGTCCAGGACTGCCGTATCGCCCTCGGCGGGCTCGCCACCCGGCCCTGGCGCGCCCATGAGGCCGAACAGACGCTGCTCGGCGAGGAGTTGACCGAGCGCAGTGCCCTGCTGGCCGGAGAGGCGGCGCTCGCCGGCGCCCGGCCGGGCACACACAACGGCTTCAAAGTGGCGCTGGGCATCCGTACCGTGGCGGACGCGCTGCGTGCCGCCGGACGGCGGGCCGCCTCATGAGAGATCCCGCGCAGTCCGTGCCACGGGTGGACGCCGCCGACAAGGTCACCGGCAGTACCCGCTACAGCGCCGACCACCGCCCGCCCGGCACACTGCACGCCATGCTGGTCCCGGCGTCGATCGGGCGAGGGCGTGTCGTCCGGCTGGAGACGGAGGCCGCCCGCGCCGTCCCGGGCGTACGGCTGGTCCTCACCCGGCTCGACGCGGAGCAGGTGCGCTCTCCCGGCTTTCCGCAGAGCGGCTCCGGCTACGGCTTCCAGAGCCTCCAGCCGCTCCTGGACGACCGTGTCGCCTACCGCGGCCAGCCGATCGCGCTGGTCGTGGCGGACACACTGGTGGCGGCCGTCGAGGCGGCCGGGCGGGTCGACGCCCGTTACGAAGCCGAGCCGGTGGCGGTCACGCTCGACGCCGAGGGCGCGGAAACGGTCGTACAGGCCGAGGAGTTCCCCGGCATCCGGCGATTCGCGGACATCGAGGTGGGCGACGCCGACACGGCCTTCGCGTCGAGCCCCGTCCAGGTCGACATGACCTTCGACTTCGGCCCTCAGCACCATGCCCCGATGGAGCTGCTGGCCACCGTCGTCGAGTGGCGCGGCGAGAGACTGGTCGTGCACGAGAGCACCCAGAACACCGGCGCCGTCAAACACGGCCTCGCGAAGGTGCTGGGCATCGATCCCGCCCGTATCGAGGTCATCTGCCCGCAGGCGGGCGGAAGTTTCGGCCAGAAGACCTGGCTCCAGCCGCATGTCGCCCTGCTCGCGGTGGCCGCGGCCCGGCTCGGCCGGCCGGTCAAGTTCGTCATGCCGAGGAAGCAGACCTTCCTCGCCACCAGCTTCCGTCCGGCCAGCCGCCACCGGCTGCGGCTCGGCGCGGACT
>NZ_FMDK01001279.1 GCF_900091995.1 Streptomyces sp. MnatMP-M17 | reverse complement strand
GGGCGACTTCGACGTATGCGGGCTCGGGGTAGTAGTGCGACAGCGGCGGGCCGGTGTCGGCGGCGAGGGCGACGAGGCGGGGGTAGTTGGAGTCGGTGGACCACAAAGCTGCGAGGACGGCGGTGAGGGCGGCGATGGCGGGGCCGTCGGTACGGGCCAAGGCGTCGCGGGCCGGCGCGTCACGGTTACGGGCCAGCGCGTGCCGCAGGGCCAGTACGAGGTTGTCCTGCTCGGCCTTGATCCGCTCCCAGGCGGCCAGGGGTTCCGAGCCGAGGAGTACGTCGTGGTGCGCGACCCCGAAGTCCCGTGCCCAGGCGAGGAATCGGCCGACGGCCTCCTCGTCCTCGCCCGCCTCCGCACGCCGGGCCGCGCTGAACTCCCGTACGGTCTCCAGCATCCGGAACCGCACGCCGACCGAGGTGTCGGCGACGGTGAGCAGCGACTGACCGGCCAACTGCTCCAGCAGAAGCAGCGCGTCCTCGCCGAGGACGTGCTCCGCCGCCTCGCCGGAGAAACCGCCGGGGAAGACGGACAGCGTGCGCAGCGCAGCGCGGGCGTCCTCCGCGAGCAGGTTCCAGCTCCACTCCACGACCGCGTGCAGCGTGCGGTGGCGCTCCGGTACGTCCCGGGCCCCGCCGCGCAGCAGCGCGAACCGGTCGCCGAGGCGCCGGGCGATCTCCGGCACCGACAGCACCCGCACCCGCGCCGCGGCCAGCTCCACGGCGAGGGGCAGCCCGTCGAGGTGGCGGCACAGCCCGGCCACCGCGTCCGGCGGCAGCTTCACGC
This sequence comes from Streptomyces sp. MnatMP-M17, assembly GCF_900091995.1. Classification (GTDB taxonomy): domain Bacteria; phylum Actinomycetota; class Actinomycetes; order Streptomycetales; family Streptomycetaceae; genus Streptomyces. Next base: position 721 of record NZ_FMDK01001279.1, on the reverse strand, counting down.
CCGGCCGGGCGGCTCGGGCCCGCTGGGTGAACAGTTCGACGGAGGTGTCGAGACCCAGCTCCGGCAGCGCGTACACCGCTTCCGACGTGAGGCCCAGCGGGGCCCGGCTGGTGGCGAGGACCCGCAGGTCCTTGGAGGACGAGACCAGGGCCTGTACGAGGTCGGCGGCACCGGCGATGACCTGCTCGCAGTTGTCCAGGACCAGCAGCGCGGGCCCGGCGCCGAGCACACCGAGGATGCCGGACACCGCATCGGCCGGGACATGGCCGCTCATGGCGCCGGGCCGACCCTCGCCCGCGCCGAGCGCGGAGGCCACCTCCGCGGCCACGTCCTCGTCCGCCGTGACGCCGGCGAGCGGCACGAAATACACCACGCGCTGCTCGGCCCGGCGGCTGACGGCGTGCGCGAGCCGGGTCTTGCCGAGGCCGCCGGGGCCGACGACGGTGACGGCGCGGGAGGCGCGCAGCAGCCGCTCCACCGCCACGATGTCCTCGTCCCGGCCGAGGAGCGGATTCGGCTCGTGCGGCACGCCGTGCCTGACCACGGGCGACTCGCCGCGCAGCAGCTCCCGCTGTACGGCCTTGAGCCCGGCGCCCGGATCCGTGCCGAGCGTCTCGCGCAGCTCACGGCGATACGCCTCGTACCGCATCAGCGCGGCGGACGGGCCCGCCGTCGCCGCCTCGCCGCGCAGCAGCTCGGCGAGCACTTCCTCGTCGCGCGG
>NZ_FMDK01001281.1 GCF_900091995.1 Streptomyces sp. MnatMP-M17 | reverse complement strand
TCAGCCAGGGCCCCGGCGCCGGGTTCCGGCTGCCGCCCGAGGTCGGACCGGACCAGGTGGTGCGGCTGTCCCGGTTCTCGCTGCTGCGGGCCGACGACGGGGTGCTGGTCCTCGAGAGCGGTATGACGCAGGCGCGGGTGGCGCTGACCGCGCCGGCCGCGCGGACCGTGGTGTCCGCCATGGCGGCCCCCGTCACGCCCCGGGAGGCGGCCGAGGCGGTTGGCCTGGACCTCGCCCTGGTGTGCCGGCTGACCGGGGTGATCGCCGGCCTCGGCCTCGCCTGCGTGGCGAGCACCGGGCCGGACGGCTCCGCCGTCTTCGCCGAGGACCACGACCCGGCGCTGCGCCACTGGGACCTGCACGATTCCTACTTCCACGGCCGCAGCCGCCCCCGCGACGCAGCAGGCAGCCGTTTCCTCGGCGTCCTGCCGTCCCCGCCGGTCGCCAGGCCGCAGGGCCCCGGAGCCGTCATCGAGCTCCCGCGGCCCTCGCTGACCGCCGTCCTGGAGCGCGACGCCCGGCTCACCGAGGTGCTGGAGTCCCGGCGGTCCGTCCTGACCTACGGTTCCAGGCAGCTGTCGCTGGAGGAGCTGGGCGAGTTCCTCCACCGCGCGGCACGCGTCAGGAGCCACCACGGCACGACCCCCGGCGCGCGCTACTACGACTGGGACGCGCGCCCTGCCTACGAGCGGACGAACCGCCCCTACCCGAGCGCCGACGGAGCCTACGAGCTGGAGCTGTACCTGACGGTCAACCGGTGCGCTTCCGTCCCGGAAGGCGTCTACCACTACGACCCGTTCGGCCACCGGCTGACGGCCGTGGACGCCTCCGAGAGGGACCGTGCCGCGCAGATGGCGGAGATCGCACGGGTGCACAAGGCGCGCCCGGACGTGCTGATCACCATGACCTCGCGGATCGCCCGGCTCTCCTGGCACTACGACTCATTCGCCTACGCGCTGACACTCCAGCACGTCGGCGTCCTGAGCCAGACCATGTACCTGGTGGCGACCGGCATGCGCCTGGGCCCGTGCAGCCTGAAGGGCGTCGGCGACGCGGAGATCACGCGCCGTGCCCTTGGCCTGCGCGGTCCCGAGGAGAGCGTGGTGGGGGAATTCGCCCTCGGCACGCTCCCGCCGCCGGACCGGCGCGGCGCGGCTGACCCGGCCGACGAG
>NZ_FMDK01001282.1 GCF_900091995.1 Streptomyces sp. MnatMP-M17 | reverse complement strand
ACCCGCACACCCCACTCGCACGGGTGGAGCGGATGGGCACCCCACGCGCCGCCGGGCGGGTGCGACCGCAGCGTGGGCGGTCAGTCCACCAGGTCCCTGACCACCGCGTCCGCCAGCAGGCGGCCCCGTAGCGTCAGGACCGCTCGGCCCTCCTCGTACGGGTCCGGCTCCAGGAGGCCGTCGGTCAGGGCTCGGCGGGAGGCGGCCAGGCCGTCCGGGCCCAGGAGGGAGAGTTCGCAGCCGGAGGACAGGCGCAGTTCCAGCAGGACGCGTTCCACCCGGCGGTCCTCCGCCGAGAGGATCTCCCGGCCCGCGCCGGGCGAGCGGCCCTCCGCCAGCGCCGCCGCGTACGCGCCCGGGTGCTTGACGTTCCACCAGCGCACGCCGCCCATATGGCTGTGGGCGCCCGGGCCCGCGCCCCACCAGTCCGCGCCGCGCCAGTACAGCTCGTTGTGCAGACAGCGGGCCGCCTCCGAGGTGGCCCAGTTCGACACCTCGTACCAGGAGAAGCCCGCCTCCGCCAGCACCGCGTCCGCGATCAGATACCGGTCCGCGTGCTCGTCGTCGTCCGTCATCGGGACCTCGCCGCGCCGGATCCGCCGCGCCAGTCCCGTGCCCTCCTCCACGATCAGCGCGTACGCCGACACATGGTCCGGCCCGGCACCCACCGCCGCCGCCAGCGACTCGCGCCAGTCGTCGTCGCTCTCGCCGGGCGTGCCGTAGATCAGATCAAGGTTCACATGCTCGAATCCGGCCGCGCGGGCCTCCGCGACGCACTCCTCGGGCCGTCCGGGCGTGTGCGTACGGTCCAGGACCTTCAGTACGTGCTGCTTCGCGCTCTGCATCCCGAAGGAGATCCGGTTGAAGCCGCCCTCCCGCAGCGCCGCCAGATACGCAGGACCGACCGATTCCGGATTCGCCTCCGTGGTGATCTCGGCATCGTCCGCGAGCCCGAACTCGTCCCGGATCGCTCCGAGCATCCGTACGAGATCTCCGGCCGCGAGCAGCGTGGGCGTACCGCCGCCGACGAACACCGTACGGACCTGCCTCGGATCGTCGCCCAGCACCTTCCTGGCGAGCCGTATCTCGTCGACGAGCGTCTCCGCGTAGTTGTCGCGGGACGCCAGCACACCTCCCGAGCCGCGCAGCTCGGTCGCCGTGTACGTGTTGAAGTCGCAGTAGCCGCAGCGGGTCGCGCAGTACGGAACATGCAGATAGAAGCCGAGCGGCCGGTCCGCCGCGCCCGTCAGCGCGTGCGGGGGCAGCGCTCCGGTCTCGGGCATGGGATCACCGTCGGGCAGTGCGGAAGGCATACCCCCCAGTGTCCCGTACCGGACGGGTTGTCCGTGTCACTGCGCCTGGAGCGGTCACTCCTCCTGGGCCCCCTCCCCTGGAACGGTCATTCCGCTTGAAGCACCAGCAGCGCCAGATCGTCGCCCGGCGGTGTGTCACCGAAATCGTGCACCGCCCGCCGTATCCGGTCCGCGACGCCCTGTGCCGACAGCCCCACGCACTCCGCCAGCGCCCGCGCGAGCCCGTCGCCGTCGTCGAACATCCGCGATCCCGAGCGCCGCTCCGTCACACCGTCGGTGACACAGAGCAGCGTGTCGCCGGGCTCCAGGTGGAACGTACGGCTCTCGTACGCGACGTTCTCGACGACCCCGAGCAGCAGCTGCGGCTCCGCGGCCGGCCCTACCGTCCCGTCGGGCCGCAGGAGCAGCGGCAGCGGATGACCGGCGCTCGCGAGCGTGCACCGTACGCCGCCGCCCTCGCCCGGCAGCGGCATCAGCTCTCCGTACAGCAGCGACAGGAAGCGCGGCTGGCCGCTCTCGGCCGTCCCTGGGACGGCGCCGGTCCTGCCGAGCGGAGGACCGGCCGCGGCTGCCGCCGCGACCATCAGGGACGCGGATTCCGCCGCCTCCGTGGCGTCGTCCAGGAGCAGCCGGTTGAGCCGGTCGAGGACGGCGCCGACGCGGTAGCCCTCACGGGCCAGCAGCCGCAGCCACGGGCGGGCGAGTCCGGTGACGACGGCCGCCTCGGGACCGCTGCCCTGGACATCGCCGAGCATGAAGCACCAGCGGTCGCCCGGCGGGCACGGGAAGACGTCGTAGAAGTCGCCGCCCGCGAGACCTTCGTCACTCGGCTCGTACACCAGGGAACTGGCGACACCGGGTATCCGCGCGACCTGGCTGGGCAGCAGGCCGCGTTGCAGAACGCGGCTGATGGTGACCTGGCGGGTGTAGCGACGGGCCGCGCCGATGGCGAGGGCGACGCGTCGCGCGAAGTCCTCGACCAGGGCGGTGACATCGTCGGGGACGCCGGTCCTGCCGGGCCGGCCGAGCATCAGGGTGCCGAGTGCGCGCCCGTTGGCGACAAGCCGGCAGGCGAGCGCCGAGCCCTCCCCCGGCCCACCGTCCGCTCCGGCTCCGGCCCCGGGCTCGGCTCCGGCCTCCGACTCCGCGCCCGGACCCGCGCCCGGACCCGCTCCCGTCTC
>NZ_FMDK01001283.1 GCF_900091995.1 Streptomyces sp. MnatMP-M17 | reverse complement strand
GGCCGCGGCGATCGCCGCGGCGAGGGCCGGGTCCGGATCGCCCAGCCGGCCCCGCCGCGGACGCCGGCGCGCCGTCACGGTCTGAGGCTGCTGACCACTCCGGCCGTGGCGGAGATTCCGTTCGCGATGGTCGGCGCCATGCTCGTGCCCGAGAGGAAGAACCCGAGCAGGATACAGACCGTCGCGTGCGAGAACTTCAGTCCGCCGTTGCGTACGAAGATCACCGCGAGGATCACCAGAAGCAGCACCACTGAGATCGAAATGGCCATCGACAAACCTCCTCCGCCGCACCGGAATCGCGGCATTCGGCCGCCAGTGTGGCGGAGGAGGAGGCCCGTACCGCCGACTGGCGTGTCCGCCGTACGGGTGGTTGACCGCGGTGATCTTGGCTATGCGCGGTGCGTACGCAGGAAACGTTCGAGGCCCGCAAGGTCGTCCGTATTGAGGTGGTCGACGTCGGCGGCGAGCAGTTCGGCCCAGACGGCGTCCCGCTCAGGACCCGCGAGATCCGGAGTCGCCCAGAAACGCACACGCTGCCCGCGGTCATGGGCGGTGGCGACGATACGGCGCAGTTGGGCGCGCTCCTCCGCCGGGAAGGCGCCCACGCCCTGCCAGCCGAAGCTCTGGGTCCAGTTGCTGCTGATGAGCGGTACGAAGGAGGCGGGAGCGGCCGTACCGAGGTCCTCCAGCCGTCCGTCGTAGAACGCGTACCGCACCCGCTGCGCCTCCATCGGCACACGGGCCGCGCGATCGCCCGAGATGACCGGCGTGACCGCGCCGAGGCGTACGGAGCCGTGCGCGTAGGTGCTCAGCATCGAGCGGTACGCGGTCAGTTGGCGGTGGAGTTCGGTATAGGCGGCGACGCCGTCCGTCTTGATGTCGATGAGGAGCTGTACCGGACGGTGGCAACCCCGGTATACGGAGCCGTGGTTGGCCCGTACGCGCGCGAGCAGCGGATCGAGATAGAGCGCGGCGAGCGTACGCGCCGGATCGAGATCGGCGGGCTCATGGGCGACGAGCAGTTCACCGTCGACCAGAAAGATGTCCGCCTCCACACTCGTGAAGCCATGTGACAGGGCGTCATGGAGCGGGCGGGCGTGCAGATAGTCGTTGTGGGCGTGTGCCTGGCGCAGCGGCCGGGCTTCCCGGCCGCCCGGTGTACGCGTGGTGGCCTGCGCGCTCGCGGGAGCCGCGACGACTCCCGCGAGCGCGGCGGCGA
>NZ_FMDK01001284.1 GCF_900091995.1 Streptomyces sp. MnatMP-M17 | reverse complement strand
GGGCGGGCGCGCGGGGGGGCGCGCGAGCAATGGGGGAGCCGCCGTACCGGTGCTCCATGAGGCGGAATGCCGGTGCGGCGGAACAATGACAACTGGGGGGTTTGATGACGATTCGACGACCGGGTCCGGTCATCAGGCACGGAAGACACCACGCACGCAGGACGGCACTCGCGGCGGTGTGTCTGGGCGGACTGGCGGCACTGACCGCCTGCGGTGGCGGCGGCGGCGACGTGTCCGGCGAACCGTCGGGCAGCGGCTACACGATGACGGCGGAGCCGTCGCCCACGGAGACGACGGCGCAGGTCACGCCCTCCGTGGCGGAGACATCCGCGCCGACCGAGGAGATCACCGACGAGTCCTCGGACGACACCTCCTTCGAGGAGGACGACAGCGCGGGCGACACATCCTCGGACAGCTCCGGCGAGGAGGACACGGCATCGGGAGTGCCGCGCGGCCGGTGGACGGGCACGGCGACCATCAGCGTCGGCTTCGCCGATCCGGGCTGCGCGGAGGCATCGGAGTCCTACGAGCTGCCGGCGACGCTGCTCATCGACGATCCGGTCGGCGGAGAGGAGAACGGCTTCCATCTCTCCTGGGCGAGTGACAGCCAGACACCGGCGGGAGCGTTCGGTGTGACCTCCGCGCTCGACGGGACCGACACCGTGGACGGCGAACCGGTGGCCATCAGCTACTGGTCGCTCTCGGACGACGGGTCGGGCGACATCTCCGGAAGCCTCACCGATTCCGGCGCCGCCGAGGGAGCCGCGCTGAACCAGCTCTTCGTACCGAAGCCGATCCTCCCGTGCAGCCAGTACATGGTCTTCCCGTACGGCATGGCGACGGGCACCACGCTGGAGGGAACCGTGACCGAGGACTCGGCGTCGCTGACACTCAGCGGTACGTCGCTCGACGGGACCAGGAGCTTCCGTGTCGAATGGTCGTGAGGAGCCGGAGCGCTCCGAGGCGGTCACGGACGCGGACCGTGCGGGACGTGCGGAACCGCTGGACGTCTGGGCCGGGCGGATCGCGGAGGCGGTCGCGCCGGACGAGATCTCCTTCGCCGGGCTCACGGCACGCGTATACGCCGAGGGCGGCCGGGGCCG
>NZ_FMDK01001286.1 GCF_900091995.1 Streptomyces sp. MnatMP-M17 | reverse complement strand
CAGGTACAGGACCTGCAACGGCCGCGACTTGAGCGGCCCGAGTCAGTCGGCCGCGCGGACGGCCGCGGGCCGCCAGGCGTGCGAGGGCGGCGTGGTGACGACCAGAAGAGTGCCGGCCGCGCCGACGGCGGCGGTGGCGCCCATCGCCGCTGCCGCGGACGTGCTCCACACGATGACGGCCACCAGGAGCGGGCCCGCTATGTAGATCAATTCCTGAAGTGCCGCGTCCAGGGCCAGGGCCACCCGTTCGTGGCTGCGTGAAGGCATGAGATGGCCGGTGCCGATCAACGACCGCAGGCCTGCTTCCAGCGGTGGTTTGGCCGCGCCGGCGACCAGCACGGCGAGGGCCGTGCAGGCCTGCTGCTGGGGGCCGACGACGATGGCGAGAAGGGCCGCGCTGCTCACCGCGGCGCCGAGGGTGAAGGGCAGGGTCTGACCACGGCGGTCGACGAGGCGCCCGAGCTGCGGTCCGCCGATCGCGCTGGCGATGAGGTAGAGGGACGCCAGGCCGCTCGCCGTCGCGTACCCGTACGGGGGCGCGCTGCTGAGCAGGATGGCCAGCGGCGCCATCCCGTTGGGCAGGCGTCGCCGGCGCGACGCCGCAGGTGTGACAGCCGGAGCGCTGGAGCGTGTGCGGGGAAAGGGCCGTGACGGCCCTGCGGGCAGCCCTACGATCGGGGCATGAACAGCGACACCAAGACCGGCCCGCACGGCGCCGACGCGCTGCAGAAGCTGACGGAACTGGTGTGGCGAGCCGAACTCCTCGTCGACGTCGAAGAGCGCGTTGAGCAGGTCATTTGCCGGGGCGAAGAACTCCCCTACGACGGTCCCAGCGAGCAGGTGACCGACTGGCGGCGCCAGGTCTGCCGGCTGCTCGCCCTGGTGGAACAGCCCCCCGCCTCCGCGGAGATGGGCGAGGCGATCGCTACGGCGTCCCGGCTCGTGCAGCTGCTGGAGCGGCACGGCCAGGGGGTCGGCGGCGCGGATACCGCTGCGCCGCCGACCTCCCCTTGACCCTCAGCCCGCGTCAGTCGCACCGGGTCGGTTTCAGCCGGCCTTCGGGAAGTCCGGCGGGGTCCAGCCGATGTACTTCGCGCCCCACTTGCTCTCGATGAGCCCGGCGTCGACGACGTCGATGTAGCCCGGCCGCAGGATGTCGTTGCTGGCGATCTTGCCGCCGCCCAGGTAGACGGCGATGTGGCCCGCCCGGTGCCCGGTGTCCCAGTACATCAGCGCGCCGGGCGGCGGGTGCCGGTCGCCGTCGTGCCGCATGGAGGCGGGGACGACCTTGTAGTGGTCGATCGCGTAGTTGACGCCGGAGAAGGACCAGCCGTACACGTTCGCGGTGAACGCCAGGCAGCGCTGGTACCAGTTGGCTGTGGAGTTGGCGCCGGCGTGGTTCTTGGCCCACTGGATGGCCTCGGCGACCGAGCGCGGGTTGTGCAGGGTCCAGGTCTCCTTGCCGTCGGTGAACGTGCCGCTGCTGGCCCCGCCGCCCGCGCCGCTGTTCTGGCTGGTGTCGGGGCAGCCGTTGTTCTGGCTGGTGACCGGGGCCGTACTGGCGGTGCCGCTGGTGGAGGTGCCGGTGGGGGTGCCGGCGCTGCCGGGCCGGTCGACGTCGATGCCGGCCTTCTTGGCCAGCGCGCGCATGGCGCTCTCCTGGCCTGCGTACAGGCTGGGGTAGGCGGAGTTCTGGACCTTCTGGGCGGCGGTGCCCAGGGGCAGGGTCTGCCAGTTCTTGACGTCGACGAGGCCTCGGTTGCCGCCGCGGCCTTCGAAGAACGAGGTGGCCGCGAACTCCGGGCCGGTGGCGGGGTCGGTGATCTGCGCCTTGGTGCCCCATCCCATCGAGGGGCGCTGCTGGAACAGGCCTACGCTGTCGAGGTGCCCGTGGTCGAGGTTTTGCAGGGTGCTTTCCTGCATTGCGGTCATCAGCGCGATCAGGGTGGCCCGGCCGGGCAGCTTGTACTTCTTCGCGACGGAGTCGATGGTCTTGGCGTAGCCGATCTGCTGCTGGTGCAGGGTGCCGGTGGCCTGGCCGCTGGAGGCGCCCGATTCGGCGGAGGCGTCGGAGGTGCCGGCACCGGTGTCCTGGCAGCTGGCTGCCTCGGCCGGGCCGCCGGGGAAGAGCATGCCCATGAACAGCAGGGCCACGACGAAGACCACGGCGGCGATCGCGCCGACCTTGAGCTGCAGTCCCTTCTTGACGATGCCGGTGGCCTGCAGGGCGCCCCGGACGATGTCTCGTTCGTCCACGGCTACTCCTGGATGCCCAGGACACGGGTGACCATCCAGGGGCTGGCGGCGTCGGCCCGGGTGACCTCGACGGTCAGGTGGCGGGTGTAGGTGTAGTCGTCGGTGCCGGTGACGGCGATGGTGATGTCCGCCTGCCGCCACACCCGGATCGAGGTGTCCACGGCCGGCCGCTCCTTGTTGCTGGGCTGGCCGATGGTGACCTCGGTGGGCTTGGCCGAGACGGCCTGCGCGGCGACGAGCTGGTTGAAGTCCTTGTCGTCGTGCTTCTTGAGGTTGGCGACCAGCGGGGTGGAGGCGTACGGCGCCGCCCGTTCGACCGCGGCGTCGTGGTCCTGGTCCTTCAGCGGGAAGCGGGTGGTGTACGCGGTGACGAAGGCCTTGGCCACCTGGTCGGGGGTGGTGGCGGTCGGTGTGGGGCTGGGGGACGGATCCGCGGCCGGGTCCTCGCCCGCGGGCCCGGGCGCCTGGGCGGCGGGGGCGGCGGTGTGGCGGGCCTTGGGGGTGCTGG
>NZ_FMDK01001287.1 GCF_900091995.1 Streptomyces sp. MnatMP-M17 | reverse complement strand
GGCCGCCGCCTTGGCGGCGGCCGACGGATCGGAGCCGGGCAGGAACAGCACCACGCACTCGCCGCGCAGAGTCTTGAGGCCGGAGAGCCGGTAGGCGTAGGAGGAGGCCCAGATGGCGGCCTCGCCCTGTTTGCCGCCCTCGGGCCGCAGTGTCACCACCACATGCGGTGCGGTGGGATCGAGTCCGAGCCGGCGGGCGCGCTCGGCGAGATGGCGCGGTGGCTGGAGGGCGCCGGACAGCAGGTCGTTGAGGTACTCGTCGCGGGCCGGACCGGCCGCCGCCGCGAGATTGTGCCGCAGGAGCAGCGCCATGGCGACGGTCTGGGCGGTGAAGTACAGCAGCCGCCGTCCCTCGTCGGTCAGCGGGCCCGGGCTCTTGCAGATCAGCACTCCCGGGCCCTCCACTCCGGTGGTGACATGGGCCGCCCACAGATTCTCCGCCAGCTCGACCACGGAGGTGGAGGTATGGGAGCCCACCATGGCGCCGACCAGGGTGGCCGTGTCGACGTCCGGGACCTCTCCGGTACAGGCCAGTACCTGCCCGTGCGCGTTGCGCACCATGAGATCGGCGCCCAGCGAGGTCGCCGCCAGTCGGATGATGTCGTACAGATCGGCTCCTTCCAGACACATGCCGGAGAGCGAGGCCTGGACACCGGCCAGCGAACGGCTCTCGGAAAGGGCCGCGCCGATACGGGAGTTCTCGGCCCGCTCCCGGTCCAGCTCCGCCCGTACCCGGTCCATACGGCGGGTCGCGTCGATGACCGAGGCGGACAGATCGGCCAGCGAGCGCAGCAGACTGACCTCGTCCGGCGAGAAGTGCCGGACCGCCCGGCACGCGCCGTACAGCGCTCCCACGGTCCGGCCGTCATAGGTCATCGGCACCGCCAGAATCGCGTGCAGGCCCTCGGAGACGACGACTTCGTCGATGGCGTCGGAGTGCGGGAACCGGTCGTCGCCGAGATAGTCGGGCGTCCAGAACGGCGCGCCGCGCTCCTGGGCCATGTCTCCCAGTCCCTGCCCCGGGCCCATCTCCAGCCCCACATTGAGCGCGGTGGTGTCTCCGTCGGACTTGTGGACGTAACTGCTGCCGTCCGGGAGCCGGAGGCTGACATACGCCATGTCGAAGTCGAGCAGCCGTCTGGCGTGCCGGGTGACCACACTGAGCCGGCCGTCCAGCGCCTCCTGGAAGGTCATGTCCTGGAGGACGTCGACCAGCGCGGCCAGCGCGGACTGGCGCCGGCGGCGCTGCTCGGTTCTGGTCCTGATGTCCAGCGCGAGACGGACCGCGCGTTCGAGCTGGGGCAGCCGGGCGTCGTCGGGCGAGCGCTCCCGCGTCTCCCGCAGCAGGTCCTCGAAGCTCCTGGTGGGCGCCTCGTCGGCCAGCAGTTCCAGGATCGCCAGCACCTGAGAACCAGCGCTCCTATCCTTGGAGTTCATCAGTTCCCCCTAGGGTCTTTCGTTTGGATCTTGCTGGGCTCGCGTGCCCGCAGTGACATCAGCCGCTGCCGCGGCGGGC
>NZ_FMDK01001288.1 GCF_900091995.1 Streptomyces sp. MnatMP-M17 | reverse complement strand
GGCCGGCCGCGGCGGCTGCTGGGCGGAGTGTTCGCGGTCGCCGCCGTCATCACCGCCGTACTCAGTCTGGACGCCACGGTCGTCCTGCTCACTCCGGTGGTCTTCGCGACCGCGGCTCGCGTCGGCGCCCGTCCGCTGCCGCATGTCTATGCCTGTACGCATCTCGCGAACTCCGCGTCGCTGCTGCTGCCGGTCTCCAATCTCACCAATCTGCTGGCCTTCACCGCCAGCGGGCTCTCCTTCACCCGGTTCGCCGTGCTGATGGCCCTGCCGTGGCTGGCCGCGATCGCCGTGGAGTACGTCGTCTTCCGCCGCTTCTTCGCCGCCGATCTGGCCGCCGGCGCGCATGCGCCGAGGACGGACGTGCCGCGCGAGGTGCCGGTGTTCACGCTGGTGGTACTGGCGTTGACGCTGACCGGATTCGTGGTGACGTCGTTCGCCGGGATCGAACCGCTGTGGGCCGCCGTCGCCGGTGCGGCCGTGCTCGCCGCCCGCGCGCTGCGGCAGCGCCGTACGACGGTGGCCGGGCTGGTCCGGGCCGCGTCACCGCTGTTCTGTCTCTTCGTCCTCGCGCTCGGCGTGGTCGTCAAGGCGGTGGTCGACAACGGTCTTGACACCGGGATCGACCGGCTGCTGCCGGACGGCTCGTCGCTGCCCTCGCTGCTGGCGATCGCCGCGATCGCCGCCGTACTGGCCAATGTGATCAACAACCTGCCCGCGATCCTGGCGCTGCTGCCGGTCGTCGCGCCCGCCGGACCGGGACAGGTGCTCGCCGCGCTGATCGGCGTCAACCTGGGGCCCAATCTGACCTACGTCGGATCACTGGCCACTCTGCTGTGGCGCCGTGTCCTCCACGAGCACGCCACCGAGCCGGAGTTGGGGCACTTCACCCGGCTCGGCCTGCTGACCGTGCCTGCCGCGCTCGTCGCTTCGACCGTGGCACTGTGGGGCACGCTGCAAGTGATCCAAGGCTGACTCCATGTCGGCCGAGCCCGTGCCGATGAGCCCGTGTCGGAGGCTGACGCCGTGACCGTACCGATGCCCGATTCTCCGGAGACCGGTCCGTCGGAGACCTGGACTGGTCCGTCCGGAACGGATCCGAAAGGAACCGTTCTCGTCTGGATCACCGAATCCACCTGGCCCGCCTGTGTGGACGCGGCCCGCGAGCGCGCACCGCACGACGCGGTCGTCCTGCTCCATGTGAGTGACGACGAGGTCGCCGCCGCGCACCATGCCTACGAAGGGCTCCTCGGCCGAGGCCACCGGCCCGAGCGCGATCCCGGCGCCCGTCTCGAAGCACTGTCGGGCACGGCGGCGGCCGATCTGCTGGAGGCCGCCGCGCACCGGCTCGGACGACCCTGTGAACTGCTCGACCACCATGGCCGCGCGGAGCACGAGGTTGTGCGCGCCGCGGCGGACGCGGCTCTGCTGATCTGCGCGCGGGACGGCGAGCGCGGCCACCCGGGACCGCACAGCCTCGGCCGCGCCACCCGCTTCGTGGTCGACCACGCGGAGTGCCCGGTGCTGCTGGTGTGGCCCTAGGGTCTTTCGTTTGGATCTTGCTGGGCTCGCGTGCCCGCGGTGACATCAGCCGCTGC
>NZ_FMDK01001289.1 GCF_900091995.1 Streptomyces sp. MnatMP-M17 | reverse complement strand
TGCGGATCGCCCGGGAGGCCGGGGCCTTCGTCATCGAGGACGACTTCGTACGGCGGCTGGTGCACGAGGACGCGGGCGCGCTGCCCAGGCCGCTCGCCGCCGACGATCCGGACGGTGTGGTCGTCCATGTCTGCTCGCTCACCAAGGCGACCTCGCCGAGCCTGCGCGTCGGCGCGCTCGTGGCGCGCGGCCCGGTTCTGGAGCGGCTGCGCGCCATCCATGTCGTGGACACCTTCTTCGTACCGCGCCCGCTCCAGGAGGCCGCGCTGGAACTGGTCGGCTCCGCCGCCTGGAACCGCCATCTGCGCTCCGTCTCCTCGGCGCTGCGGATCCGCAGGGACACGCTCACGGCGGCGCTCCTGAGCGAGCTGCCCGAGCTGGCCCTGCCGCACATTCCGTCCGGCGGTTATCACCTCTGGCTCCGGCTTCCCGACGGCACCGACGAGCAGGCCGTCGTCTCCGCCGCGCTGCGCGCGGGAGTCGCGGTCGCACCGGGCCGCCCGTACTTCAGCGCCGAACCTCCCGCCGCTCAGCTCCGGTTGAGCTTCGCGGCGGTGGCGGGCCCGGCCGAGCTCACCGAGGGCGTACGGAGGCTCCGTACGGCCTGCGACGAGGCACTCGTCCCGCCCGGCCCCAGGACACCGGGCCCACCACTGCGGGGAGCCTCTTGACCTGCGGGACATTCGGCTCCACGATCACGGCCATGAGTGTTCGGGTCACGTTGGTCGCCGCGGCGCGCAGCTCGGACGTGTTCGACGAGCGCTTCGACGACGACCGGCCGCTCGACCAGGTCGGATGGTACGAGATGCAGCTCGCCGCCCACACCCTGATCCCGCTGGCCGCCGCCGATCTCCGCTACTGCTCACCGACGCCGCGCAGCCGCGCCACCGGTGACGCCCTGGGCTTCGCGCCGCTCGCCCAGCCCGCGCTGCGCGACTGCGACATGGGCCGCTGGCGCGGCTTCACCCTCTCCGAGGTGATGTCCCGCGAGCCGGCCGCCGTCGACGCGTGGCTCGCCGATCCACGGGCCGCGCCGCACGGCGGCGAACCTCTGC
>NZ_FMDK01001294.1 GCF_900091995.1 Streptomyces sp. MnatMP-M17 | reverse complement strand
CTGTCGCGGCGGAGAATCTGCCGCCGCGACAGCCGGTCCTGGCGGATCTGCTCACCGACTCGAAGCCGTGTGGCGCCGGGGAGCCCAGGACGTATGTCTCCGGCGCGCCGGTGCTCAGCGCGGTGCTGTACGACCCGGTGGAGGACGACCGGCCCGCAGAGGGCAACCGGGTCAAGGGACAGTTCGAGGTGTGGTGGCAGGGCGCGGACGGCGCCGAGCAGCGCCTGACCCATGTATCCAGCGCGCGGTCTTCGGGAGACGTCACCCGCTGGCAGCTTCCGTCCGACATCCCGGCGGACACCGTCGTCTCCTGGCGGGTCCGCGCGGACGACGGTACGGCCGTGTCGCCCTGGAGCTCGGACGCCGGGGGATCGGTCTGCGAGTTCGTCCGCGACGCGGTGAGTCCCGAGAGGCCCGTGGTGCGTTCGGCCGAATACCCGGACGACGACACATGGTCGGACGGCGTCGGCAACTACGGCACCTTCACCGTCGATTCGCCCTCCGACGACGTGGTGAAGTACCGGTACAGCTTCACCGGTGGCCCGCTCAGGACCGCGCAGGCGGAGACCATGGGCGGTCCTGCGGCCATCCGGTTCCTTCCGCCGAGCGAGGGCGTGTACGTGCTGGAGGTCTCCGCCGTCGACCGCTCGGGACGCGTCGGTCCGCCGACCAACTATGTGTTCCGGGTGAAAGACGGCCGCGTCCCGGTCGCGCGGTGGAAGCTGGCCGACGCGGTCGGTTCCGGGACGGCGGTGGCCGAGACCGGCCCGGCCGCTCCGGCCGGCGCGGGTGTCACGTTCGGCGAGGCCGCGCCGGGCGGTACCGCTCTGACCTCCACGGCCCGGCTGGACGGCACGGCCGACGGCTTCCTCACGCCCGGCACGTCGGTCGTCGACACCACGAAGACCTTCGCGGTCGGCGGCTGGGCACGCCCGGAGCGGCTGGACGGGGACATGACGGTCGTCAGCCAGGACGCGGGCACGGCGCCCGGGTTCACACTCGGAGCACGGACGGAGGACGGCCCGTCGGAGGACGGCCCGTCGGACGGCGGAGAGTCCGCCTGGTCGTTCGCGTACGGCGGCGCCCGGGTGTCCGGAGGCACGCCGCAAGCCGGCGAGTGGGCGTACGTCCTCGGCCAGTACGACGCGGAGACGGGCATGACGCGGCTGTATGTCAACGGCCAGGAGGTCGGTGAGCAGCAGCGGGCGACCGCGGTGGAGAGCGCGGGGGATCTCCAGATCGGCCGGGCACGAGACGCGGCCGGCTACGGCGACCGCTGGCAGGGCGAGATCGGTGACATACGCGCGTACGACCGGGTCGTGGTGCCCGAGGAGGTGGCCCGGCTCGCGCACCGTACGCCGCGGCTACGGGGTCACTGGTCGCTGGAGAGCGCGCGGGACGGCGCCAGCCCGGAGCTCTACGGTGGCGCACCGCTGAAGCTGGGCGCGGGAGCGACGGTCCACCGCGGTCCCGACGGCTCCTGCCTCCCGGAACTCGACCCGGACTGCCCGGCGGCCGAGTACGCGCTCGTCGGTGACGGGCATCTGGTGCTGGACGGCGACACAGGCTTCGCCGCCACGGACGCTCCGGTGGTCGACACGGACGACAGCTTCACGATCGGCGTCGTCCTCAAGCTGGCGGACAGCGAGCCCGAGCGCCCGATGACCGTGCTGTCCCAGGGAGGCGAGAACGGCGACGCCTTCAAGGTGCGCTATGTGCCGTCGACGTACACCTGGGAGCTGGTGATGTCTCACGCGGACGAGCACGGTTCCACGGAAACGGTCGTGGGACAGCGGGCGGGATGGCCGGACGACACCGTGAGACTGGCCGTCGTCTACGACAACGCGACCGATCAGATCAGGCTCTATGTGAACGGCTCCATCGACGCCGACGCGACCGCGACCTTCCGTCAACCCTGGAAGAGCACCGGCGGGCTTCAGGTGGGACGGGCTCACACGGCCGACGGCTGGGGAGAGTACCTGCGCGGTGCCGTGGACGAGGTGCACGCCTTCTCCGGTGTTCTGAGCGGGACGGAACTCAATCAGCTCGGCTTCGGAGGGGAGCCCTGTCTCTGCTGAGGCATTCCCGTGCTGAGGCATTCCCGCTGAGGCAGGCGGCCGTTCACTCGCGCACCGCCGCGGGTGAACGGCCCACGCCCGGCTGCCCTCGACCGGCTCCCGCCTGGCCCCGGCCCGGCTTGTCCGGGTTGGGCTGCCCGGCTTGTTCGGGTCAAGTGCCGTGCCAGACTGACGCCATGGGAGCCACGCGACCGTCCATGCAGGAGCGGATCCGGCGGCGCAGACGTGCGGCCTTTGTCGGGCGGCGGCGGGAGCTGGCGTTGTTCCGGGAGAATCTCGATCTTCCGCCGGACGACGAGCGGCACCGGTTCCTGTTCCATGTCCGGGGCAACGCGGGAGTCGGCAAGACCTCGCTGGTACGGGAGTTGGAGCAGCTCGCCCGGGAGCGCGGGGCGCTGACCGCGTATACGGACGAGGCCGTGGCCGGCGTGCCGGAGGCGATGACCGCGATCAGTGAGCAGTTCGGGCGGCAGGGCAGACCGCTGAAGGCGCTGGACCGGGTGCTCGCGAACTACCGGCAGCGGCGGTTCGAGGTGGAGTCGGCCGCGATGTCGGTCGACCTGCCTGCCGAAGCCGCCGGGCCCTCGGCCGGTTCGCGGGCCGTCGCCGCGGCCGGGCT
>NZ_FMDK01001295.1 GCF_900091995.1 Streptomyces sp. MnatMP-M17 | reverse complement strand
CACGCCCCCGACGTGGCGGGCCCGGTCGTGGAACACGGCCTCCCTGGTTTCCGGGGCGGCGCGGCGCGGGGCCGGGGCGAACACGAACAGCACTGCCGGGAAGGGGCGCTCCCAGACGGGTCCGGCGTAGGTCTCCTGCCAGTGGGAGCGGGGAGCACGGGCGGCGTTCCCCCGCCCGGACGGGGGCGCGTTGCGGTAGGCGTCGTAGCGCTCCAGCTTGGCGACCAGGCGGGCGTAGGACATCGTGCGGTCGATCTCCACGAACGCGCTGGAACCGTCGGCCAGGAGCACCACGGCGTCCGGGACGAGGGAGCCGGCGGGGGTGGGGTGGGCGGCTTCGAGATGCCAGTCGGCGTGGTCGGCGGCCTGCGCGTGGTGGAAGGCGATGACGGTGTCGACCAGGGCGAGGCCATGCTCGCGCAGGCCCGTCTTGCTGGCGGCGATGCGCTTCCCGGTGGCCCTGCCGGCCGTCGGCGCGAGCTCACCGGAGGCCGCGGCTTCGGCGAGACCCGCCGGGGTGCAGTACCAGTAGCTCTGCTGCGCGCGGTGGGTCCGGCCGACCAGAGCCGGAGATTCAGCATGCAGGTTGCGCAGCGCGCGACGGACATGGTCGGTGCCCTGCTGGTGCGGCAGCAGCAGCGCCTTGAGCTGGCGCGGGGTGGCAAGGCGCAGCTGGGCGAGGGTGAGCAGGACCTCGCCGCGGATGTCCGCGCCGGCCTTCACCGCCACGCTCTTCCGGGACCGGGACGCTTCTCCAGATACACCAGTACAAGGAGAAGAGGAGTTGCAACCAGCCTCGGCAAGCGAATCAGAGGCCTGATCAGCGACAACGCTCAGGCGGCGGCCGACGGCTGCGGGGCTGGGTACGGGGCTCACCGCAGGGCCCGGAGCGGGGCCCGCCGTCGCAGCGGCGCCGACCGGGGTAGGCGGGGTGGGGGTGGCGGTCATCGCGTCCTCGCGATTCTCCGGCCCCTGCGGCCGGATCGGTGACAGGTCCGGCCCGCACGCGGATGCACGCGCGGGCCGGAGCCACCGTGTGAAACCACCCCTTGTCCGCTGTCCGACGCCCAGCCCAACCAGCGTCCGCTTCCACCGGGTTCACCCCCTTGTCTCGCTGATTTGTCTGTGACCGACGCCATACCGCCCGGCTCCCCGGCACGTCACGGCTGGAGGCCCTGACCCCGGCCTTGGCCGGGGCCGGGCTGCTGGTGCTCCTGGCGGCGCCGGCCGACCGATCCGGCCGGGTCGCCCGCCGAAGACGGGACTTCCTGGTCCTCAATGGCGCGGCGGCGGGCGTCAGCGGCGC
>NZ_FMDK01001296.1 GCF_900091995.1 Streptomyces sp. MnatMP-M17 | reverse complement strand
CACTCTCGGCTGGGCGCCCGCCGCCGTGGCCGCGCCCGTCGGCGGCACCCGCTGGGCGGTCGTCGGCGCCGACGAACTCGACCTGGGCTACGCGATGCACCGCGCCGACGAGACCGTCAGCGCCTACGCGGAGTCCCTGACCGGCGCGATCGGCGACAGCGGCGTCGCGCCCGATGTCTTCCTGGTGCCCGTCGTCGGCGATCCCGCGCTGGACGGACCCGCGTCGGTGCGCGCGCTGGCCTCCTGGGTGCTGGGCCTGCTCCAGGAATGGCTGGACGAGCCGCGGCTCGCGGGCTCGCGGATGGTCTTCGTCACGCGCGGCGCCGTCGCCCTCGACGGCGAGGATGTCCAGGATCTGGCCGCCGCCGCGGTCTGGGGCCTCGTACGGTCCGCGCAGACGGAGAACCCGGGCAGCTTCCTGCTGGTCGACATGGACGACACCTTCCTGTCGGCCGGAGTGCTGCCCGGACTGCTCGCCCTGGACGAGCAGCAGATGGTGGTACGTGCCAACACCGTCCGCGTCGGACGGCTGACCAGACTCGCCGAGAGCGAGGCGGCTCCTGCGGCCGAAGGCGCGGTGAGTGCCCGGAACCGCGACGGGAACCTTGACGAGAACCGGGCCTGGAACCGTGACGGCACCGTACTGATCACGGGCGGTACGGGCGGTCTCGGCGGACAGCTCGCACGGCATCTTGTCGCCGAGCACGGTGTACGGCATCTGCTGCTGGCCAGTCGGCGCGGCCCGGAGGCGCCCGGCGCGACGGAGCTGCTGGCCGATCTGGCCGAACAGGGCGCCGAGGCGCGCGCGATCGCCTGTGACGTGGGCGACCGGGAAGCGGTCGCCGAACTGCTCGCGGCCGTGCCCGCCGGGCGTCCGCTGACCGCGGTGGTGCACACCGCCGGTGTGCTGGACGACGCGCTGACCGGCTCGCTCACTCCGGAGCTGCTGGAGCGCGTCCTGCGGCCCAAGGCGGACGCCGCCTGGTATCTGCACGAGGCCACCCGGGAACTGGATCTGTCCGCGTTCGTGCTGTACTCGTCCGTCTCCGGCGTGCTGGGCAGCCCGGGCCAGGGCAACTACGCCGCCGCCAACGCGTATCTGGACGCCCTCGCCCTGCACCGCAGGAGCCTGGGACTGCCCGCGCTCTCCCTCGCGTGGGGTCCCTGGGGCCGGGGCAGCGGAATGACCAGCCATGTCAGCGAGGCCGATCTGGCCAGGATGGCCCGCGGTGGAATGCCGCCTCTCGCCCTCGCGCAGGGCCTGGCCCTCTTCGACGCCGCCATCGTGCGCGCCGCGGCGACTCTCGTTCCGGCCAGAATCAATGTGGCGGGACTCCAGGCCCAGCAGGCGCTGCCCGCGCTCTGGCGCGAGCTGGTCCCTCGTACCCGGCGCGCGGCGGCGGCCGGCGACCGGTCGCCGGTCACTCTGCGGGAGCGGCTGCGGCAGCTCGGAGCGGCGGAGCGGGAGAGCCTGCTGATCGAGCTGGTCACCGGCTACACCGCGGCCCTGCTCGGCCACCGCGACGCGAGCGGCGTCGACGCCGAACGCAGCTTCCTGGAGCTGGGCTTCGACTCACTGGTCTCCGTCGGACTGCGCAACCAGCTCGCGGAGGCGCTCGGACTGCGGCTGCCGAGCTCGGTGGTGTTCGACAACGAGACACCCGTCAAACTGGCCCGCCGGCTGCACGGCGAACTCGCCGCGCAGCTGGCCTCGGGCTCGGGTACGGGCTCTGCGGTCGGCGGCGGCTCTGCCGCCGTGGCGCGGTCGGCCGACCACGGCGACGAGACGCTGGAGGGCCTCTTCCACCGGGCGGTCCAGGGCGGAAAGCTCGTCGAGGCGATGCGGATGCTGGTCGCCGTCGCCAAGACCCGGCCGACCTTCGAGACACCCGCCGATCTGGAGGAGCTGTCGGTCCCTGTCA
>NZ_FMDK01001297.1 GCF_900091995.1 Streptomyces sp. MnatMP-M17 | reverse complement strand
CGCGTTCGGTACCCGCCGCGCGTCCCGGCCCGGACGCCTCCTCCAAGCCGTACCGCTCCCGGCCCGGCACTCGGGCCGGGCCGGGAGCGGTCGTACCGTACGGCGACATCTCCGCCGGCCGCGGCCCGTCCAGCAGGCCGAGCGGATCGCTCGCATACGGCGGCAGTTGGTCAGCCGCGGGCCACCGCGATCGAGCCCTGGAGCCGTTCGCCCGCCTCGTAGATCATGTACGGCACGCCCCGGTCGGTCCCGAATGCCGGTGACGCGCTGCGGCCGTTGTCCGGCGCGCTGTTGGACGAGTCGTAGAAGAGACCGAGGTGTTCGCGGCGGCTGAAGTCGTTGCCGACCTCGGTGATCAGCAGATTGCCGCCGTTCTCCTTGCTGGTGTTGTAGACGACGTACGTGCTCCCGTCCCGGCTCAGCAGGTGCGGGCCACCGATGTTGTTCGCGCCGACGTCGGAGTGGCGCACGAGCGGCTGCTGGTCGAACGTCCAGTCACGGCCGTCCTTCGACCAGCCCCAGGCGATGTCACGGTGGTTGGACTGGTTGTTGAGCATGAAGAGCATCACGTAGCGGGCGCCCCGCGAGGGCAGGTCGTGCTGGAAGACGCGCGCGTACGAGGTCTCGCTGCTGCCCGCCGGCATCATCGCGGTGGTGAGCACCACCTTGTCGTATGTGAAGGTGATGCCGTCCTTGGAACGGGCGAGGCGGGTGGTGCCGTTCTCGCCGTGGAAGTAGAGCCACAGCTCCTTGACGTCCGCATTCCAGAGGACATGCGGCGAGGCGACATGGCTGACCTTGTAGTGCGGCTGCCAGATGTTGGAGACGATCGGGTTGGCGGTGTACTCGGTGAACGGTCCCTCCAGCGAGTCGCCGTAGGCAAGGCAGATTCCGCCCGGCGCGTCGTGCGGCCCGTAGTAGAGGTAATAGCGGCCCAGCGGGTTCGACAACTTGTCGTAGACGCCCCGGACGCAGGGAAAGATGATCTCGCCGGTGGGGTTGTACTTGAGCTGGGAGGGCGTCAGGAGTGTCTTGAGGTAACGGTAGTCGGGGAATCCGCCGGGCGGCGCGGCGGCGGCCGGCGCCGCTTCCGGGGCCAGGGCGGGGGCCGCGGGA
>NZ_FMDK01001298.1 GCF_900091995.1 Streptomyces sp. MnatMP-M17 | reverse complement strand
GCTGAGGACGGCCTGGTAGCGGCCGGTGGCGCCGGCGGGCGCCGCGGTGGAGATGAACGCGCCGATGGCGACGCTGTAGCAGATCTCCCCCGGGACCAGGATCGCCGCGGCGATCGAGTAGCCGATCGTGGTGTGCTGCATGGCGGCCACCGTGATGCCCAGTCCGAGGATCGCCGAGCCGGCAGCGAGGATCGGCGCGAGCGGGTACTTCAACTGCTCACCGCGGCCGACGAGGACCCGCATCATCGGCGGGGTGAGGACCAGCACGCTGACGGTGTTGGCGACCATGGCCGTGCCGTACGCGGACGGTGGCAGGCCGTCCGAGGTCATCAGCAGCGGCAGGACGGACACCAGACCCCAGGCGCAGACCATGGCGAAGACGGCGGCCAGCCCGATCCAGCGCAGGGCCGGGTCGGCGAGCACCTGCCGGTAGGAGTGGACCTGCTGCTCGGCGGCCGGCGGCCGGGCCGAGAGGGTACGGCGGGCGACGAGGGCGAAGCCGAGGCAGACCAGGCCGTTGACGAGGAACAGGCCGCGGTAACCGTGGTGGTGGGCGATGTAGCCGCCGGCGCCGCCGCAGACGGCGATGCCGACGTTCGCCGACCAGTACAGCATTGCCTGGGCACGGGTGCGTCCCGCCTCGGAGTCGATGGCGTCGTTGATCGCCGAGGAGACCGCCGGGCGGTGCGCTTCCATCGTCATGCCCAGGAACAGCGACACCGTCAGCAGAGCCGGCAGGGAGCGGACCAGGGCGAGCGCGAGACAGGCGGCGGCGGACAGCAGCATCAGCACGGTCAGGGCGCTGCGCTGGCCGAGCCGATCGGTAAGCCAACCGCTGCCGGCCTGCCCCAGGCACCAGCCGACGCCGAAGACGGTGAGCGCGCCGCCGGCCGCCGCGGTGCCGTGTCCGGTTCCGGTGGCGACGTAGTAGGAGAGGAAGTCCCAGGCGAAGCCGCCGGCCTTCACGGCCAGGGAACTCGCGAGGAGGATCCAGACGACGGAGCGCGCCGTGCGGGCCGGCGCGGTGAGGAGGGTGCCCAGGGGGGCGTCGGTGGCCATGGCGGGGTCTTCCTGGAGAGGCTCTGGCAGTGGGGGGCGGCAAGAACGAAGGCGACCGTCCCCGTTGGGGTGCGGCCGCCTTCGGTGGGGCGTGCTCGGTGGGTCAGGCCACCTTGCGCACGGACCGGACGGAGCGGACGCTCTTGCGGCAGGGACGCATAACTACCTCCTCTCACAGGCCGGGCCCCGGGGAACCGGGGTTGGCAGCACGGTAGGAAGAGCGCGTCGGGGGCGGCGTTCGTGATTCCCGTCCCGGAGATCTGCTGCTGTGAGCCCTCTCCTCGTCGGGGAATCGGGCGTTTCGGACGTGCGGCTGCGGGGCGTTAGGCGGCGCTGGCCGGGGCGGACGCGGCCCGGCGGGCCGGGTCGGCAACGAGGCCCTGCAGCAGCTGCTCGGTGTGTGCGGGGGCGGTCCCGCGACGGCGGCGGACGGCTTCGCCTGTGTCGCGGATGACCTGGCGGGCGAGGT
>NZ_FMDK01001300.1 GCF_900091995.1 Streptomyces sp. MnatMP-M17 | reverse complement strand
GGACGCCCTGCCCGCGCCGTCCGTGACCGCGGCCGACGCGCCGTCCGTGACCGCGGCCGATATACCGGCCGGTGCTCCCGCGATGGCGGAGGGCGCCCGATGAGCGCCCTGCAACTCGTCTTCGCCCTGGTGCTGGTCCTGGCGAACGGCTTCTTCGTCGGCGCGGAGTTCGCCCTCGTCTCCGTACGCCGCAGCCAGATCGAACCGCACGCCGCACGCGGCTCCGCGCGCGCCAGACAGGTGCTGCACGGCCTGGAGAATCTGCCGCAGATGATGGCCGCCGCCCAGTTCGGCATCACCGTCTGCTCCCTGACGCTCGGCGCGGTCGCGGAACCGACCGTGGCCCAACTGCTGGAGCCCGTCTTCCACACGGCTCAGGTGCCCGAGGGCCTGATCCATCCGCTGGGCTATGTGATCGCCCTGGCGCTGGTCGTCTCGCTGCATCTGGTCATCGGCGAGATGGTGCCGAAGAACCTCGCCATGGCCGCGCCGGAGAAGGCCGCGCTCTGGTTCAGCCCGGGCCTGGTCGGCTTCGCCCGGCTCTGCCGCCCGGTGACCGCCGGGCTCGGCGCCTGTGCCCGGCTCGTGCTGCGGGCCTTCCACGTCGAGCCCAAGGACGAGGTGGAGGCCGTCTTCACCAGCGAGCAGCTCAACCGGCTGGTCGAGGACTCGGGCCAGGCGGGACTGCTGGAACCCGAGGCGCAGGAGCGGCTGGAGGACGCGCTGGAACTGGGCAGCCGCCCGGTCACCGATGTACTGCTCCCGCACGCCTCACTGGTGACGGTGACGCCCGCGATCACTCCGCGCCAGATCGAGGAGCTGACCGTACGCACCGGCTACTCGCGCTTCCCGGTCTGCGCGGAGAGCGGCGGCGTCTTCATGGGCTATCTGCATGTGAAGGACGTCCTCGACCTGGAGGCCGGCGAGCGGGCCGTACCGCAGCATGTGTGGCGCCCGATGGCGACGCTGCGCGCGGAACTCCCGCTGGACGACGCGCTCACCGTCATGCGCCGCGCGGCCACCCACCTCGCCCAGGTCGCGGACGCGTCCGGACGGGTGCTCGGCCTGGTGGCGCTGGAGGACGTCCTGGAGAAACTGGTGGGCGAGGTACGGGACCCGTCCCACCGCGAACGCGCCCAGAAGACCCCAACGCTAGGAGGCCAACGCACGGACGCGCCACAGGTCCTGACCCACTGAGCGCCTCCCGGCGAGGACCGTCCGGCGGGTTTGTCCTCAATCGCCGGACGGGCTTGGTGGGTGCCCGCACCGGCCCGCACCGGCCCGCGCCGCCAGGCGCGCACGC